>DAOTTI010000172.1:0-13366 GCA_034437795.1 Chloroflexota bacterium
GAGTACATGATCGCCCGCCACAAGGACGGCTACTCCCTGGCCTTTGGCGAGTGGCGCCACGAGTTCCTGCGCGAGAACTTCGGCTGGGTCCTCCCTCTGGTCATCTTCGGGACCTGGGTCGTCTCCAGCGTGGTCAGCCACACCGTACGGCGGGTGACGGCAATGCGGCCGGAGTTCGAGGCCGCCTGACCCCTGAGCGGATCAGTCGCCGGAAGAGTTCCCTCTCCCTGAGGGGTTGCCTCTCCCAAAGGGAGGGGGCCAGGGTGAGGGCTTCGCTCGTAAAGGAGACCAGTTGCTAGAGAGGCCGGCTCCGGCCGGTGCACAGGCGCAGGAGCGCAAATTGACCTGCGCCCGTGGAGCCCTGCTGCCGTTGAGGCCGGCGTTGAGGCCGGGCACGTAGGATGGGCCCATGGCCGCCCTGCTCATCATCCGCTGGCTGGCACTCCGCCTGCTTGTGGCGACGCTCTGCGTCGCCACCGTGCTCAGCCTTGCACGGCTGACGGTTCACCTCCTCATCCTGGCGTACGCCAATATCCCACCCTACACCGGCGTTGGGTGATCCGGTGTCAGTGTTGGGCGTCTCTCTCCACGGGACGGAGAGACGGATGCAGGATGAGGCTGTTAACCCTCCAGGCCGAGCCGCTCAAGCGCGCCGAGGTCGCTGCCCCAGATCTGGGGATTGAGGACATAAGGTCCGAAGGTCACGCGGCCGTCTGGTCGCACGTGCGCCATCCACTGCTCCATGCTGCCCAGGCGGGCGGGCAGCTGCGCCGCCTCGCCCAGCAGCCGCCGCGCCTCCTGGCAGCGATGAGGGGCCGTCGCCGGTAGCATGATCTGCACCAGCCGCCACTTCTCCCCTTTGCGCGCTGCCAGGTGCCAGGCGGCGTTCGCGCTCTCCTGGCGCCGCATGACCTTCCACCCCTGTGCCTCCAGCACCGCAGCCGCTTCCCGTAAGAAGTCGCTCAGCGTCGTGGGGCGTTCAGGGAGTTGCATTGAGTTGGCGATTAACGATTATACGGAATCGGACGCCACCCATGCACATCCGGCGAGTGCATCCAATCAGTCGGGGTGGGGGCGCCGCCGTGTCCCCTCGCCCTTGGGGCGAGGATGAGGGCTTCACCAACCGCTGAAGCTGGTTGCACGGTCGATCCGCCCGCTGGCAAGCGGCTGCACGCCTCATGCTGTGGATCAGCCGCGCCAGTAGTCCGTTACTCACGCCTCGCCGACGAGCAACCAGGTCCGTGATCTCCTCAGATCACGTCAGATCACGCGTCGCACAGCACTGGTCAGGGCGGGTCAGGACGGCCGCGCCGGCGGCCGCTCGCCGGCCGGCTGCTCCCCCGGCGCAGGGGCCTGCTCGGAGACGCGGCCATTGGCGCCGGGCGCCTCGGACGGCGCTGTGTCCGTCCGGTCGGCCGGCGCCAGCAGGTCCGGCCGGTTGGCCAGCCCCGTCACCTCCAGGATCTCCTTTTCGTCCAGCGATTCCTTCTTCAGCAGCGTCTCCGCCAGCGCAATCAGCCGGTGCTTCTCCCGTGCCAGCGTCTGCAGGGCCGTCTGATAGCACTCGTCGATGATCCGCTTCGTCTCTTCATCGACCAGGGCGGCCAGCTCCTCGCTCACCTCCCGCCCCATCTCCGGCATGTAGACCCCGTCGCCCAGGAAGTCCTCCCCGCCGCGGGCGACGTAGATCAGGCCCACCTTGTCGCTCATCCCCCAGCGGGTGACCATCATGCGCGCCACCTGCGTCGCCTGGCGCAGGTCGTTCTCGGCCCCCGTGGAGACGGCGCCGAAGATCAGCTCCTCCGCCGCCCGCCCCCCAAGGGCACCGGTGATCCGCCCCCGCAGGTAGCGCTCGCTGTAGTTGTGGCGGTCGTCAATCGGCATCTGGTAGGTGGCGCCCAGGGCCTGGCCACGAGGCACGATGGTCACCTTGTGCACGGGGTCGGTCTCCGGCAGCAGCAGCCCCAGCAACGCGTGCCCCGACTCGTGGTAGGCCACCCGCTTGCGGTCCTCCGGCGTCATCACCAGCCGGCGCTCCGCCCCCAGCACGATCTTCTCCATCGCGTCGTAGAAGTCCTCCCGCGTCACCGCGTCGCGATCGCGGCGCGCCGCCAGCAGGGCCGCCTCATTGACCAGGTTGCGGAGCTCAGCGCCCACCAGCCCCGGCGTGGCCGCCGCGATCTCAGCCAGGTCCACATCGGGCGCCAGGGGCACTCCCCGCGTGTGCACCCGCAGGATGGCCTCCCGCCCCACGCGGTCCGGCCGCTGCACCACCACCCGCCGGTCAAACCGCCCCGGCCGCAGCAGCGCCGGGTCCAGCACGTCCGGCCGGTTGGTCGCCGCCAGCACGATCACCGCCTGCCGGGCGTCAAAGCCATCCATCTCCGTCAGGATCTGGTTCAGTGTCTGCTCCTGCTCCTGGTTGGCCCCGCCGAAGCCAACTCCGCCCCGGCGCCGGCCGATCGCGTCCAGTTCATCGATGAAGATGATGGCCGGCGCCTCCTTCTTGGCGTTGGCGAACAGGTCCCGCACCCGCGCCGCCCCCACGCCCACGATCATCTCCACGAACTCGGAGCCGGATAGGGAGAAGAAGGGCACCCCCGCCTCGCCGGCCACGGCCTTGGCCAGCAGGGTCTTGCCCGTGCCGGGGGGGCCCACCAGGAGCACCCCCTTGGGGATGCTCCCTCCCAGGCGCTGGTACTTCTCTGGATGCTTGAGGAAGTCGACGATCTCTTCCAGCTCCTGCTTGGCCTCGTCGATGCCGGCCACGTCGGCGAAGGTGATCCGGGGCTGGGTGCCGGCCGTCTCGTCGTAGCGCCGTGCCCGGCTGCGCCCGATGCCGAAGATGCCCCGCTGCGCCTGCTGGGCGCGGGCGCTCATCCACATCAGCATGCCGAAGAAGAGCAGCGCTGGGCCAAAGCTCACCAGCAGCGAGAGCCACCAGGCCCGACCGGTGGCCGGCGGCTTCGCCGAGATCACCACCCCGTGCTGCTCGAGGAACTGCTCCAGCGAGTCGCTGGTAAATGGCGGGAGCTGGGTCTCAAAGTACTCCGCCGTCCGAGCGTCCCTCCCCGTCGGGGGATAGGTGACCGGCCGCTTGAACTTGCCCTGGACCAGTTCGCCACGAGTGACGATCTCCGAGACGTTGCCGGCCTGCACCTGCTCCTTGAAGGTGGTGTAAGGGATGCTGATCCGCTCCGTCCGTTGCTCGGGGAGCAGGTACGGCGTGACCAGATAGTTAATCAGCAGCAACGCCGGCAGCAGCCAGATCCAGCGCCGCGCCAGCATGCTCCACCACCGGCGCGGGCCACGCTGGTCGTGATCGGGTGGCGTCCCCGCGCCACGGTAGCGCGGCGCCTCCGGCCCAGGCGGCCGGGGCCGGGCGCCCCCCGCTCGCTCCGGCTCACGGCCCAGCGGCCCGTTACTGGACGCGCCTCGCCTCGCCGGTGCATTGCGTGCCCTTGGTCTTTCGTTACGGGGTAATAGCTTCATTGGGGCTGTTCTCTGGGCCAGGCCTGCGCCACGGCCGATGCCGCGCTCGTTCACGTAAATATCGACGGCGCATCGCCGGCCAGGCCGGCCTCCCTTCTATCATCCCACACCCGGCCAAGTTTGGGAGGGAGGCCCGGCGCCCCAATTGCTGGGCGGCCGATCGTCTATCCCATCAGCAGGGGCAGCCTTCGCTCGCCAATCGACGCGAGCCGGGCGGTGTACTACAATCGCGCCAACGCTCGCAGTTGATCTCCAGATAGCGAACCGACCATGACCGAGACCACGGCCAGCCGCCCCATCGCCCTCCTGGCCGGCGCTGTGCTCACGCCGGAGCCGTCGCCGGACACCGCCGGCATCCTGGCCCAGAACGGGATCATCCAGGCCCTCCTCGCGGACCGTGACCAGATCCCGCCTGAGGCGGAGGTGCACGACCTCGGTCCCGAGGCGGTCTTGCTCCCCGGCTTCATCGACGTCCACACCCACGGCGGCTGGGGCCTGCGCTACCCCGATGGTCCGGACGCGGCGCGCACCATGCTCCGCCGGCGCGCCGAATCCGGCTGCACTGCCCTCCTTATGACCGTCGGCGGGCCGCCGGCGGAGATGGTCTCCTGGCTGCCGGCCCTGGCCGACGTGGTCGGCCAGCCGACCGGCGGCGCGGTGGCCATCGGGTTCCACATCGAAGGGCCCTGGCTGAACTGGGACGCCTGGGTCAGCTGGGGGGCGCGCACCGGCAGCGGGCGCGAGCTCATTCCGCCTGACCCGAACGACTTCTACCGTATTCAAGACGCAGCGCGGGGCCACGTCAAGCTCGTCTCCTGCGCGCCGGAGTTCC
This sequence comes from Chloroflexota bacterium, assembly GCA_034437795.1. Taxonomy (GTDB): domain Bacteria; phylum Chloroflexota; class UBA11872; order UBA12225; family UBA12225; genus DAOTTI01. Next base: position 4,325 of record DAOTTI010000172.1, read on the forward strand.
CGCAGGCGCTGCCGTTCATCGAGACCCTGGCCCGAGACGGCGTGATCCCCTCGATCGGCCACACCACAGCCTCGCCGGAGCTGGTCCGTGATGCCATTCGCGCCGGCATCCGCCACGCCACGCACACCTTCAACGGCATGCAGCCCCTGCACCACCGCAACCCCGGCGCCGCCGCCGTCGTCTGCACCGATCCCCGCGTCGTCGCTGAGCTGATCCCCGACGGGGCGCACGTGCACCCCCTTTTCCAGCAGCTCCTGTACCGGTGCAAGGGGCCGGACGGGATCGCCCTGGTGACGGACGGCACGCGTTTCGGCGGCTTCCCGCCGGGGGTCTACTATGACGGCGAGCGCCGGCTGGAGATCCGCGACGACCTGGGCTGCTGGACGGCGCAGGGCAACCTGGCCGGCAGCGGCTCGCCCATCGACCGCGATCTGGCGGTGCTGACGACTGAAGGGGGCGTCCCGCTGGCCCACGCCGCCCGCATGGCCTCGACCGTGCCGGCCATCGAGTTAGGCCTGGCCACGCGCAAGGGGCGCCTAGCGCCCGGCTATGACGCGGACGTGGCCGCCTTCGCGCCCGTGCGCGGCGCCCGCCTGGGCGGCAGCCTGCGCGACCTCCCCGGCGCCGATCGCCGCTGCATCCTGACTATGGTCGCTGGCCGCGTCGTCTTCAAACGGGACGACGCGACCCTGGCCGCTCGCGCCCGTGAGGACGCCGCGCTGGCAGAGCGCTTTAAGCGCCCCGCCTGAGCGCGCGCTCCCGCGCGCTTCGTGGCGCCAGGCCTTGGCCGTCGTTCCCTGCTCCTTGTCGGAGCGGGGGCGGCGGGGCCAAGCTGCACGGCGGGGTGGAGTGGAGCAGGGGTGCGCCGCAGCCCCGGCCGAAGGGGGTGAGGTCCTCCCTCCACGTGCGTCGCGGCCCTGGCCGAAGGGGGTGAGGTCCTCCCGCTGTCGCCCTGAGCGTAGCACCTGGCTTCTCGTACACTAACAGCGCGGCCGGCGGTGTCCTGCCAAGTCGCCACCGTCGCGGCTGCGTAGCTGCTCCTGGCCGGCGTGCGCCGGCAGCGGGGCCAGACGTGGCTTGACCCCGTTGCGCGGGCGCGCCAATGCCCCGGTACGGCCGGCCGCCTGCGTGAATGGATATGGCTGATCTCGCCCTTGGCATCGACGTCGGCGGCACCAAGGTCGCCGCCGTGCTGCTGGATGCGCAGGGCGCCGTGCTCGCCCGCGAGCGGGGCCCCGTCGCGCCGGAGAGCAACCAGGCCGGCCTGGAGAGCATCTTCCGCGTCGTCGACCGGCTACTCGACGCGCATCCCGAAGCGCGGGGCCGGCTCCTGGGTATCGGCGTCGGCGCCCCCGGCGCGATCGACTGGCGCGCTGGCGTGCTGCGTGGCGCGACGAACCTGGGCTGGCGCGACCTGCCCCTCGCCCAGGCGCTTCGTGACCGCTACGGCGTGCCCGCTGTGGCCGACAACGACGTGAACGTCGCCGCCTGGGGAGAGCGCTGCTTTGGCGCCACGGCGCACGACCAGGGACAACCGCCGGACGGCGGCGGGGCGATGCCTCCTTCATCTGGCACTCCGCGTCCAGCCGACCACCTCGTCTTCATCACCGTCGGCACCGGCATTGGCTCAGGCATCGTCGAATCCGGCCGCATCGTCCGCGGGCAGCGCAGCGCCGGTGAGCTGGGCCACATCCCGCTGGTGGAGAACGGCCCCGCCTGCAAGTGCGGCATGATCGGCTGCCTCGAGGCCGTTGCTGCCGGCCCCGCCTTTACCGCGGCCGCCCGCCGGCTGGCCCGCGAAGGGCATGCCCCGCTCCTGCTGGCCATGGCCCACGGCAACGCCGAGGCGATCGAGGCGCCCCAGGTGGTCGAGGCGGCACGGCGGGGCGATCCCGGGGCACGGCAGCTCCTCGACCGTGAGGGCTACTACCTCGCCCTGGCCGTGCTCATCGCCTCGCGGATGCTCGATCCGGAGCGCGTCGTCATCGGCGGCGGGCTGGCCGAGGCGGGGCAGCCCCTCTTCGAGGCCATCTGGTCGAACCTGGCCCGACTGCGCCCCCGCGGCCCCGATCCGCGCCGCTACGCCGTCCCATCCCGCCTCGGCGCCGACGCGGGAGCCATCGGGGCCGGCTCGCTCGTTCTGATCCCAGAGCCCGGTTTCGTGCAGGCCGGACTGCTTCCTGCCGGCAGGTCGCTCGGCGCGGGGCTCCCCTGATCCGGTCGTCCCGACCCGCTCGCGCATCGCAGGACTTCCGGCTCCCCGCGCCCGGCCTCCTGGACGGCGGCTGTTACGCTTCAGCCTGAGGGGATGAACGCCCGTCTTCCCCGAGATAGACCATTTGTTCTATACTATGGAACGACTACCAGCACGCATTGGTGAGGACACTGTGGCACGGCAGCTTGAACTGGTCGAGACGCCGGCCCCCACTGGACGGGGGCGGCGCCGGGGCGATGGCGCGAACGGCCGGGGGGAGGCCGGTGCGGCGGCCGTCGCGCTGGCTCCCGCTGCCGGCACACGGGGCCAGGGCGCCGCGCCGGCGGATGGGAAGGCCCGCGCCCGCGGGCCCCGCGGGGCAGCCACCTACACCGCGGCCGACATCCAGATCCTGGAGGGGATCGAGGCCATCCGGCACCGGCCGGGCATGTACATCGGCTCGACCAGCACGTCCGGGCTCTGCCACCTCATCTACGAGGCCGTGGACAACGCGGTGGACGAGGCCAACGCCGGCTACGGCCAGCGGATCTGGGTCACTATCGAGCGCGACGGCTGGGCCACGGTGCGTGATGAAGGGCGCGGCATTCCCTTTGATCCCAAGCCGTACAACGGCAAGGTCCTGCCCGCCGCCACGCTGATCATGACGGTGCCCCATTCCGGCAGCAAGTTTGAGGAAGGGGTCTATAAGCAGGCTGGCGGACTGCACGGCGTCGGTGCCACGGTGATCAACGCCCTCTCTGAGGAGCTGCAGCTCACCATCTGGCGGGACAGCCAGCAGTTCCAGCAGACCTTCCGCCAGGGCAAGGCCCTGCCTCACAAGGTGACGCCGTGCGAGCCCCAGCGGCGCGGCACAGAGCTGCGCTGGCGCTTTGACCGCACCATCTTTGACCACGACGCGCACTACGCTCCCGAGCTGATCGAGAGCCGCCTGCAGGCCGCCGCCTACCTGAACCGTGGCCTGACCATCGAGTTCAGCTACTGGGACGCCGAGTCCGAGCAGATGGTGGCGCGGACCTTCGTCTCCAAGGAGGGCGTCTCAGATTACGTCAAGGCGCTGACGCCGGCGGATGCGACCCCATTGTTCGCCAAGCCGGTGGCCCTGGCCAAGACCCGTGACGGCGTGAGCGTGGAGGTGGCGCTGCTGCCCAATACCGGCTATCGCACCACCCTCTACAGCTTCGCCAACGGCGTGCGCACCCGTGACGGGGGAGTGCACGAGACGGGCTTCAAGGCCGCCCTTACCCGCGTGCTCAACGACCAGGCCCTGCGCCACGGCATCATCAAGGACCGCGAGAAGCACGGCTTCAAGGCAGACGTCATCCAGCAGGGGCTGGTCGCCGTCGTCTCGGTCAAGCTCTCCCACCCCCAGTTCCAGGGCCAGACCAAGGACCGCCTGAACAACGCCCCCGTCGAAGGGATCGTCCGCTCTATCGTGGACGAGGGGCTGAAAGAATGGTTCGAGGCCAACCCCGAGCGGGGCCGCGAGTGGCTGCGCAAGGTCAACGAGATGCAGAAGGCGCGCAATGAGGCTCTCCTGGTGGAGGAGCTGGCGCGCACCGGGCAGAAGAAGGGCGGCGAGCTGATCGACTCGACCGTCTCCAAGAAGTTCATCCCCTGCATCACCAAGGACCCCGAGCGCGCGGAGCTCTTCATCGTCGAGGGCGATTCGGCCGGCGGCTCGGCGTCGCAGGGCCGCTTCTCCGAGTTTCAGGCCGTGCTCAAGCTGCGGGGCAAGCCGCTCAATGTGGCCAGGGCGGACCTCAAGCGCATCGTGGAGAACGAGGAGATCCGCACCATCATCAGTGTCCTGGGCTGCGGCACGCGCGCCTCGTTCGATTACAGCCGCCTCAAATTCAAGCGCATCATCTTCCTCACCGACGCGGACGTGGACGGCCTGCACATCCAGTGCCTGCTCCTGACCCTCTTCTACCAGGAGTTTCCGGAGCTGATCGAGCGCGGGCACGTCTATATCGGCTGCCCGCCCCTGTACTCCGTGAGCTACAGGGGCAAGACGGTCTGGCTGGCCGACGACGAGGCGCGCCGGCGCTGGCAGGCGCAGAACCGTGGCGCGGAAGGGCTGGAGTTCCGGCGCTACAAGGGACTGGGCGAGATGACTGCCAAGCAGCTGCGCGAGACGACGCTCGACCCCGCCAAGCGCCTGCTCAAGCAGGTCACCCTGGACGACGCGGCTATCGCCTCCCGCCTCGTCGCCTCCCTCATGGAAGAGGGCAACGCCGAGCAGCGCCGCGAGTTCCTGGCCAAGCATGCCCGCGAAGTCGAGGAGGTGGATGTGTAGCAGCGAAGTGGTCATCAAGTGGTGATCCGCTCGCTGCGCTCGCTGTGATCAAGTGGATATCAAGTAGATATCAAGTTGATGGTAAGTGGTGATCAAGTGGTAGTAGGAGATCACCACCTGACCACCACCTGATCACCACCTGACCGCCACTTCACACCGAGCAAGTCCTATGGCTACCGCCTTTGACGCCCACAACAACCCCATCGGTACCGTCAAGCTCGAGGAGTTTGGCGCCCTGCTGGAGCGCGCCTTCGCCACCTACGGGCTGTCGGTCGTCACCGACCGCGCCCTGCCGGACGCGCGCGACGGCCTCAAGCCGGTGCAGCGGCGCATCCTGTACTGCATGTGGGCCAACCGCTATCTCTCCAACCGGCCCACCGTGAAGAGCGCCGAGGTTGTTGGCAAGGTCCTGGGCGACTACCACCCGCACGGGGATACCTCCGTCTACGATGCCGCCGTGCGCCTGGCCCAGGACTTCACCATGCGCTACCCGCTGATCGACGGCCAGGGCAACTTCGGCTCCATCGACGAAGATCCGGCCGCCCACTACCGCTACACCGAGATGCGCCTCTCCCCGCTCGGCGAGCTGATGTTGCGCGACATCGAGAAGGAGACGGTGCCCCTAAAGCCGACCTACAAGCAGGACCCGCGCGTGCTGGAGCCGGAGTATCTGCCGGCGCGCCTCCCGCCGGTCTGCAATCCGTCCAGCGGCATTGCAGTCGGGCTCTCCACCAGCATCCCGCCCCACAACCTGGCGGAGGTGCTGCGCGCCTGCATCGCCCTCTTCGATAAGCCGCAGATGAGCGTGATGGAGGTGATGAAGTACATCCAGGGCCCCGACTTCCCCGGCGGGGGCATCGTCGTCGGGGAGGAAGGCATTCGCGAGTACCTGGCCACGGGCAAAGGGCGCATCACGGTGCGGGGCGTGGTCAAGCTGGAGGAAGGGCCTCGCAGCCGGTCGCTGGTCATCTCCGAGCTGCCGCCGATCAGCAAGGCCCGGCTGAAGGCCAGCATCGTCAAGGCCTTTAACGAGCGCAAGCTGGACGGCCTGGTCCCCGACATCCGCGACGAGTCCGATTCCGAGAAGGGCGTGCGCATCGTGCTGGACCTCAAGCGCGATGGGGATCCGGCCCAGATGCTCAATGCCCTCTACAAGTACACCGAGCTGCAGACCAGCGTCACCGTGCAGATGGTCTTCCTGTTCGGCGACTCGTGGCAGCCGGCGCGTCAGCCGAAGCAGGTGGGCATGGTGGAGCTGCTCAACCACTACAACGCCCACCAGCTGGACGTACTGGAGCGCCGCTCGCGCTACGAACTGGAGCAGGCCGAGCAGCGCCTGCATGTGGTGCAGGGCCTGATCATCGGCGCGGCCAACGCCCAGGAGATCGTACGCATCTTCCAGGCGGCGCGCGACCGCAACGAGGCCAAGGAGCAGATCCGCGCGCGCTACAAGCTCTCTGAGGTGCAGGCCCAGGTCATCGCCGACATGACCCTCTCGCAGGTGACGCGCCTGGACGCGTCCCGCTACGCGGCTGAGAAGCGGGAGCTGACCCAGAAGATCGCCGCCCTGAAGGAACTGCTGGGCAGCCGCGAGAAGATGATTGCAGCGGTGAAGGCGGAGATGCAGGCCATCATCGACGCGCACGGCGACGAGCGACGGACCAAGATCGACCGCCATGGCGACCCGTCGGTCGAGGTCACCGAGGTCGCGCCCAGCGTGGAGACGCAGCCGATCCTCGTGGCGCTGGCAGCGGATGGGACGATCAAGGCCACCGCCCCCGGCGCCTACCGGCGCCCAGCCGCCCGCGAGGCGCCGCTCATCTCCCTGGCACCGGCGACGACGACTGATCACGTGCTCCTGCCCACCGATCGCGGGCGCGTCTTCGTCCTGCGCGGCCACGAGATCCCTGAGGCCACCCGCGCCGGCCGCGGGGAGGCGCTGCGCCGGCTGGTGCGGCTGGAGCCCGGGGAGTACGCCGTCGCCGCTCTGCCTGTCCCTGAGCTATCCGCCGGCGACGCGCGTCTAGAGGCGAACGAGGACGCCGTTCCTCATCCTCCGTCCTTCGCCTACCTCACGCTCGTGACGGCCCAGGGCAAGATCAAGAAGTCGCTCCTCACTGAGTACCGCAGCGCCGGCCAGGCTGGAGTGCTCGACTTCAAGCTGGCGTCGGGAGACGCAGTGGTCGCCGCCCTCCTGTCCGACGGCGACGGCGAGTACCTGATCGTGACCAGCGATGGGAAGGCGCTCCGCTTCGGCGAGGCCGAGGTTCGCGCCACCGGCCGGGGCACCCAGGGTGTCGTCGCCATGGCGCTGGCCAGGGGGGCGCGCGTCGTCGCCGCCGGCACGGTGCGCCACCACGATCCGGGCCTGCTGGTCACGGTCCTCGAGAACGGCGCTGGCAAGCGTACGCCGCTGTCTGAGTTCCCCGTCAAGGGGCGCGCCACCGGCGGGGTGCAGGCCACCGGTGCCGGCTTGGCCGTCGGCGCCGCCGCCGTGACCCCGCCCGAGGCCGAGGTGCTCATTCGCACCGAGACCGGCCAGGCCGTTCGCCTGAGTACGAGCCACATCCCGCGCCAGGGGCGCGCCGCCCGTGGCGCCTTGCTGGTCAAGCTGGGCGCGGGAGACCGGGTCACCGGTATAGCTGTGCTCCCACCGGGGGCATGACCGCGATCGACGCTCCTGCCGCCGGATGTCTCCTAACGGTGCTACCGCGTCGTCGTCCCGCCTCCGGCGGCCACCCTGCGCCAGGGTGAGGGCTGCGCCTAACGTTCCCTCTCCCTGTGGGAGAGGGCTAGGGTAAGAGCGCCGCGAGCAACTCGGGTTAGAGGCGTACCGCTGGCGGGGCCACGCCCGCCCCGCGGCGCAGCCGCCCGCCCGCGAGGCAGCGCGCCAACCACAGGCGCAGGATGACCCTGGCGTAGCGGGGTAGCTGCCTCGCCAGCTTGAGCTTGGACGTTCCGGCCCGCCGGCCGTGCCAGGCCACGGGTGTGGTGGCCACCCGCGCGCCGGCCGCCAGCGCCTTCAAGGGCAGCTCGACAAAGATCTCGAAGTGCTCGGATTCGAGCGGCCCGATCGCTCGCAGCACGTCCACGTGGTACGCCTTTAGGGCGTTGGAGAGGTCGTTCTCGCTACGCCCGAAGAGCAGGCGCATGCACTGGTTGCCGGCGCGGTTGATGAGCAGCTTGAGCGGGGGATAGCCCTGCACCCCACCGCCAGCGACGAAGCGCGAGCCGAAGACGGCGTCGTAGCCTTGCTGCAGCAGCCGGTAGTAGGTGCAGATATCGGCCGGCCGGTCGCTGCCATCGGCCATGACGATGACGGCCGCATCGCCCCGCATCGCCTGCAGCCCTGCACGCACGGCGCGTCCCACGCCGGGAGGGTCCGGCCGGTGCACAACCCGCAGCACGGGCAGCCGCTCCGCCAGTGCCTCCAGCAACGCGCCGGTCCCATCGTGGCTGGCATCGTTCACGACGACCAGCTCATGAGGGATGCCGGCCGCGCGCAGCGCATCGTGCATCCCCTGGACGGTCGACGTGACGAGGCCGGCCTCGTTGTGGGCGGGAATGACGACCGAGAGCAGGAGCTCTCGCTGGGGCTGCGCCGCGATTGCCGACATGGTCTGAGGGTGAGCCAGCCGCCGGTGAGCCAGCGCGGGTCCGGACCACGAGGCCGCGCGCCGGTCGCTCAGCCGTGTAACGGCCGGCAACCGGCGGTTGTAGCACAGGGCGGCCACCCGGCACCACACTGGGGCGCGCTCCTGCACGCCCACTGCTGTGGCACGCCCCCGCGGCGCCCGTGAAGCTGCGGGCCTTCAGCCTTGGCGCGTGCGGTCCACCGGCCTGGGTTATTCATGGCCAGCGAGGAGCCCCCTCTCCCTGTAGGAGAGGGTTAGGGTCCACGCACGCGCCCGGCGCTGGGGCGTCAAGCCCCTCGGCCTGTGGGCGAGGGTGACGGCGCCGCTGCTGATTAACCCGTCATACGCCTCCGGAGCGCCAGCGACCGATGGCAGGGCCGGCTAGCTCCACAGGAATCTAGGCTGGTCACCGAGCCTCGTCGTCACCCGGGTATTCACAGCGCGCGCCGGTGCCAGCCGCGCACCCTCGGACGACGCCCCCAGGTGGTAACGGGCGATCACGCGGTAACGGGAAGAAGCAAAGAACTCAGGCGCCGGATCAAGCACGTGGCTCGAGCACGCGCTCGATCCGGCGGGTGTCCTGCACCTGCGCCCAGCAAGCTCCTCGCTGGGCGAGGGCCGCAACCGGCGGCCGTCGCTAGCGTTTGCCGCCTTACGCGACGCGGGCCAGCTCCTCCTCAACGGCCGCCTGGCGGGGAAGCTGCACGACGATCCCGTCGTCACCCTGCCACTCCTCCGCCTGCAGGATGGCGCGGCGCACGTTCCGCCGGTGCTCGAAGAGCGCCTTGGCCTCGTCGAAGCGCTTGCGCAGCACCAGCTCGCCGTACCGCGCGGTCAGCTCCCGCTCGTAGGCGCGCAGCTTGCCCAGCTCAGTCTTATACGCCGTGTACATCTCC
>DAOTTI010000173.1:0-6591 GCA_034437795.1 Chloroflexota bacterium
GGCGCTCGCTGGGGCCACGCCGGCCACGGCCTGACCGCGGTTCGGGCGAGGCCGGGCGCGTCGTCCCGCGCGGGGCTCCTCACCGAGTGAGCGCCGGCGCCTATGGCCGGCGTGCCGATGGGGCGCCGGCGCCCGCCAGCGTGGGCGCGCGAGGCATAATTGAGCGGCCGGCCGTTTCAGCCGGCGCGCTGTTCAGGAGCTAGAATTGGGAGTATGCTTCGGCGGCGCTCGAAGCACCTGATACCAATCACTGCCAGCCTGGTGGCCGGCGGGGCGCTGGCTGGCACGGCCTTCGCCATGGCGGAGTACGTCTTCCGTGAGCTGACGTCTCCCAGCCCGGCGCGTTTCCCGCTGAGCATGGGGTTTACCCCCTTTGAGCTGAACGTGGAGTGGGAGGAGGTGACGTTCTCGGCCGAGGGCGGCACCCTGCTGGGCGGATGGCTGCTGCCTCGCGGGGCGCAGGCTCCGGCCATCCTGGCCTGCGGCGGCTACCGTGGCCGGCGCTCCGACCTGCTCGGCATCTCGGCCAGCCTGTGGCGGGCTGGCTTCACCGTGCTCCTGTTCGACTACCGCGGTTACGGCGACGAGCCGGGCCCCGTGACGCTGGGCTATCGCGAGCTGGCCGACACCCGCGCTGCGCTGAACTATCTGCGCCAGCTGCGCCCGCGGGCGCCGGTGGGGGTGATCGGCTTCTCGATGGGAGCGGCCATCGCCATCATGCTGGCGGCGCGAGAGCCGGACGTGCGGGCGGTGGTGGCCGACAGCCCCTTCACCAGCCAGTGGGAGATCGTCCGCTTTCACGTTGGGAACCGCTGGCGCCTGGGCCCGGCGCGCTCCACGGAGGCGGCGGTGCACCTGATCCTGCTGCTGGTGGAGCGCAAGCTGCTGCGTCAGTTTGGCTTCCGCTTCGAAGACGTCCATCCCATGCGTGACGTGGCGCAGCTGGGCCAGCGCCCGCTCCTGCTCATCCACGGGGAGGCCGACTCGATGATCCCCGTCGAACATGGGCGGCGGATGGCGGAGGCAGCGCGAGAGGCAGGGGTGCCCGTGGAAAGCTGGTTCCTGCCCGCGGTAGGCCACTGCGGGGCCTACTTTGCGGATCGGGTGGGCTACTGCCGGCGCGTGACGGAGTTCTTCACCAGGCACGTGCGGGCCGCTCCCGAGGAGGGCGCGCCGACCCTGGTGCTCGTGCCGGCGGCGTCCTGATGGCGTCCTGATGGCGTCCTGATGGCGTCCTGATGGCGTCTTGCCGCGTCTTGCCGGCCGCTGGCGCTACCGCCCTGCGTGTCAGTCTCCGGTCACGTCCCTGGCCAGATTGCAGTCTACGCCGTGGCCGAGGCGGAGAACGGCCTGGTGCGTCTGTCTCCGGTCACGCCCCTGGCCAGATGGCAGTGAGCGCGAGCGTGGTGGTGGAACGAGCGCCGCCGGCGCGTCATTCCACGGTCACGCTCTTGGCCAGATTGCGGGGCTGGTCCACGTCACAGCCGCGCCGGACGGCGATGGCGTAGGCCAGCAGCTGGAGGGGGATGGTGGCCAGGATCGGCGCCAGGCGGGGCTCCGTCTCGGGCACATAGAGCACGTGCTCCGCCTTGCCGGCCAGCGTGGCATCGCCGGCGGTGCCCAGGGCGATCACCTGCCCCTCCCGCGCCCGTGCCTCCTGGATGTTGGACAGCATCTTCTCGTAGACGCGGTCGCGCAGGGCGATGGCCACCACCGGCACGTCACGGTCGATGAGGGCGATGGGGCCGTGCTTCATCTCGCCGGCCGGATAGCCTTCCGCGTGGATGTAGCTGATCTCCTTTAGCTTGAGGGCCCCTTCCAGGGCGATCGGGTAGTGGATGCCCCGCCCGATGTACAGGAAGTCGCGCGCGCGATGGTAGCGTGACGCCAGCTCCTCGTAGAAGGCACTGAGCGTCGCCGGCTCCTGTCCCCATCCGGACGCGGCGGCGTGGCCAGGCGCAGAGAAGGAGCATGCAGAGGAGACGGGGGGCTGTTGCCCCGTCGCCGCGGCGGCTCCAGCCGTCTGGGCAGGGCCGGTGTGGCCCAGGACCGCCGCCGCCTGGTCCGGCAGGGCCTCCAGGGCCTGCACCAGGGCGCGCGCCTGGCCCTCCGGCAGGGCCGCTCGTGCCCCTCCCAGGTAGAGCGCCAGCAGGCTCAGGGCGGCGAGCTGAGCGGTAAAGGCCTTCGTGGACGCCACGCCGATCTCCGGCCCGGCGCGGGTGTAGAGCACCCCCGCTGAGCCTGCCGCCAGGCGCGCCGCCTGGCTGCCCACCACATTCACGATGCCCATGATGGGGGCGCCGGCGGTGCGGGCGGCCTCCATGGACACCAGCGTGTCCGCCGTTTCGCCTGATTGGGAGATGGCCACCACCAGCGTCGCGTCGTCCAGCAGGGGGCGGCGGTAGCGGAACTCCGAGGCATAATCGACCTCTACCGGCAGGGCCGCCAGCTCCTCCACCAGGAACTTCCCCACCAGCGCGGCGTGCCAGGCGGTGCCACAGGCGACGAAGACCACCCGCTTCAGCCGGCGCACGTCCTCCGGCGCCAGCCGCAGGTCTTCCAGGCGCGCCCACGGCGCGCGGAAGAGCAGGCGCCCCTGGATCGTGTCCAGCAAGGCCCGTGGCTGCTCGTGGATCTCCTTGAGCATGAAGTGGCGGAAGCCCCCCTTGGCCGCGGCCAGCGGGTCATAGGGGACGGTCTGGTAGGGGCGCGTGACCGGCGCGCCGTCCAGGCGCCGGATCACCGCCCCCGCCGCGGTGACGACGGCCAGCTCGCCGCTCTCCAGGAAGAGCACCTCACGGGTGCGTTCCAGGATCGCCGGCAGGTCGGAAGCGACGTACATCTCCCCGTTGCCCCGCCCGATGACCAGGCCCCCGGCGTGGCCGGTGCGGCCGGCGACGATCAGCGACGGCCAGCGGGCGTGGACGACGGTCACGGCGTTCGCGCCGCGGATCTCCCCCAGGGCGCGCCGCGCCGCCTCGGGGAGGTCGGCGCCGCCGGCGACGTAACGCTCGATCAGATGGGCGATCACCTCCGTGTCCGTCTCGGAGGTGAAGCGATGTCCTTCCGCCTGCAGGCGCTCGCGCAGGGGCTCGTAGTTTTCGACGATCCCGTTGTGGGTGACCACCGTCTCGCCACGGCAGTCGGCGTGCGGGTGGGCGTTGTACTCTGTGGGCGGGCCGTGGGTCGCCCAGCGGGTGTGGCCGATGGCCACCGTGCCCCGCAGGTGACCCGCGGCCAGGTCGTGCGCCACGAGCTGCGCCAGGCGGTCGAGCTTCCCCGGCGCGCGCCGCACCACGACCCTGGCCGGCTGCGCCGGTGGCAGGCTGCCCGTGGCGCCGTGTCCCCCGCCCCCGCCGGCTTCGGCTGCGGCACCCGTCGCAGCGCTCGGGCCATCCGCGCCCGCCAGGAGCACAGCCAGGCCGGCCGAGTCATAGCCGCGGTACTCCAGTCGGCGCAGGCCATCCAGCACCACCGGCACGGCATCCTGCGTCCCCACGTAGGCCATGATCCCGCACATGGTTGGCTCCTCCTGTCATAGCACGCAACGCGGGGCCGTGGCCAGCGGTTGCATGGGAAAAGCGTAAAGCGTAATACGTAAAGCGTGATGCGCGATGCGTAAAGCGTAATGCGTAACGAGTGGGTGCGCCAGCAATCCATTAGGCATTACGCTTTACGTATTACGCATTACTCAAATCGACACCACCCGCTGGAGACACAGAGAAGGAGGCCTACGGGCCGCCACGGTTCCCCATCCCCGCCACCCCGGTGCCCGCAGCGGGGCCGGAAGGGGACGTTCCGCCGGAGCCGTGAAACGCCGGCAGGATCTCGTCGCGGTAGAAGCGGAAGAAGCCTTCCTGGTCGGGGCCGATCTGGTGGACGTAGACGTAATCGAACCCCGCCTCGGCGAATTTCTGGATCTCTTCGATGTGCCGTTGCGGGTCGGGGCCGCAGGCAACGCTCTTGGCGATCTCCTCCTCCGTCGCCATGGCCGCCGCGGCCTGAAAGTGCTCGGGGAGGGCCAGTTCCGTACCCAGCGGGCCCTTCAGCGCCGCAGTAGGCCACCACTCCAGGGCCGTCCGGCGGGCCTGCGCCTCATCCGGCGCCCAGCAGACGGCGATCTGGCCGAACTTGGGCTTGCCCCTCCCACCGGCGGCCTCGAACTCCTTGACTAGCTCCGCCTGCGGGCTGGTCGTGATCAGGCCATCGCCCAGGCGCCCCGCGAGCGCGGCGGCCCTGGCCCCGCCGGCCGCCACGAGGATCGGCGGTAGCTGCTCGGGCAGGGTGTAGATCCGCGCCTGCTCCACCTCGAAGTACTCCCCCCGATGGCTGGTCGTCTTGCCCTGCCAGAGCAGGCGGATGATGTGGATGGCCTCCGCCAGCATCTCCAGCCGTACCGACGGCTCGGGCCAGTGATCGCCCAGGATGTGCTCGTTCAACCGCTCGCCGGACCCCACGCCCAGGAAGAACCGCCCGGGCATCATCGCGGCGGCGGTGGCGGCGGCCTGCGCGATGATGGCTGGGTGGATGCGCATGGTGGGGCAGGTCACGCCCGTGCCAAGGCGCAGGCGCTGCGTCACCTGGGCGATGCCGCCGATTACGCTCCAGACAAAGGGGCTGTGGCCCTGCCTGGGGACCCACGGATGGAAGTGGTCTGAGATCAAGGCGAACGGAAACCTTGCTTCTTCCGCCTGGCGCGCGTACCTGACCAGATCGTTCGGCGCGTGCTCTTCGCTGGAGAGCGCATAGCCTATCTGCACCATCGCTCGCTTGCCTTTCTGCTCTGACTGATGGTTCGCACCCCACCAGGCAAGAGCGATGCCAGCCACCGCGCCGTCCGAGCTTGCGCGATTGGCGCAGACGGGCAATCATGTGGGGTGAGCCGACCATGCCCAAGATCGTGGTGCGCAAGAGCTACCGGTGCCTCCCGGGCAGACGGCGGGACCTGCTGGCGGCCCTGCAGCGCGTGGACGCCGCCGCCGCCGAAGCCGGCTGGCCACGCGGGCGCTATCTGCTCGTCGAGACCAAGGCCGCCGGCGAGCCGGACCTGGAGGTCGAGTTCACCTTCGAGTCGTACGCCGAGATGGAGCAACTGGAACGCCGGCTCCGCGAGCACCTGGCGCGCCTGGCCCGCGAAGGGCGGGACGGGGGGATCAGCAGCGCCGGCCAGGAGTTCCTGCTGGAGCCAAGCGCAACGCGCTACCTGCTGCTGCTGGACGAGCCGCCCGCTGCCGGCGCCATCCACACCCGCCGCGCGACGTATACGGCCCAGGCCCCGCCGCCGGCGGAGCGGCCATTGCGCGGCGCCCCAGCCACGCCCGTCCCGCCCCAGCCGGCGCGTGGCGCCCCAGCCACTCCTCCCCCGCTGGAAGCGGCGCCTGGCATCCCCGCCGCGTCCGTGCCACCCGAACCAGCGCCCGGCGCTCCAGCCACGGCCGTCACACCCGAGCCGTTGCCCGGCGCCTCGGCCACGGCTGCCTCGCCCGAAATGGCGCCAGCCGAGACGAGCGAACCCGCGCCCAGCACGGCCACCACCACTACGCCCGAGCCGGCCGAGGCGCCGTTCGAGCCAGAGCCGGAGCTGAGCCCCGCCGAACGGAAGCGCCGGCAGCTCGGCGCGGCCAGAGCCGCCCTCGACCAGGCTGAGCGCGCCGTCAACGTCTCACCGGAGCGCCGCGCAGCGGGAAGGCAGCTGACGCGCCCCGAGCGGACCGAGGAAGATTAGCCGGCATGCTTCACGGGCCGGTGACCCATCCCCTCTCCCAGAGGGAGCGGGCTGGGTGGAGGGCTGCGCTGGCGAAGGATTGGCCATGCTCCTCAGTTCGGCGCAGCCGCGCAACTGCACTACTCGTACATACGTTCTAAGAGTGGCGCGGCCGCTACAAGCGGGAATACGGCGCCAGAAAGGGATACCTCTATGGCAACTGAGACGCAGGCCAGCCCATCCACCGCCACGGCCACCCACGCGGTGGTGCACTACGAGATCCCGGCTGCGGATGCAGGTAAGCTCGTCGCCTTCTACAGCAGCGTCTTCGGCTGGAAGTTCGGTGGCGCGCCAGGGATGGACACCTACCAGACGGCGGACACCGGTACCGGCGATGACTCGGTCACCGTCGCCATCTACCCGCGCGAAGGGGAGGGCCGGCCCACCAATTACGTGCGCGTCGAGTCCGTGGCGGCGTACGCGGAGCGGATCCAGGCCCACGGCGGGACGGTTCTGCATCGGTTCACCGTTCCGCGCATGGGCCATGGCGCCATCGCCCTCGATCCGGAGCGGAACCCCATCGGGATCTGGCAGAACGATCCGACCGCACGGCCGGAGTAGCGCAAGCCCGCTGGTTTCTTTACCTGTTACGTGGGGCGCAAAGCGCGCTCCACTGGCGTGGCCGGTGGAGCGCGCTGGTTCCCGGTGCGCACCTCAGCCGGCGGGGCCATGGGCGTGGAAGGCGCAGGCGCTGGCCTCCGGTGCTGATGCCCAAGACGCCTGCCCCCTGCCCGGTGCCGCTAAGTGGTGCATCCGCCACGTCGAGGTAACCTTTGCCGGAAGGGCTAAGCCTGGTCGCCGACGGGGTTGATGCCGGCGGCGCCGAC
>DAOTTI010000174.1:0-11576 GCA_034437795.1 Chloroflexota bacterium
CCGCCGGCGAGGGGTGCCACCAGGGGCGCCGCGAGGCGACGGCGACCAGGATCAGAGCCAGGCCGGCCACCACGACCAGCGCCTCCAGACGCCGGCTCCGGCGCCGGCGTCGCCCCGGGGCGAGGCGCAGGGGGCGCGCCTCCGGCGGCAGGGGGACCAGCGGTGGCAGCCGGCTCCGCGCCGTGCGGGTCGGGCGCGATGCCGTGGAGGCGGGCCGCGCGCTACGGGTGCGCTCCATACCCTTCTGCCCGCTCCACGATGGGCACCGCCTGGCGCTGCTGCGGGTCGTAGCGCCGCCCTTCCAGCAGGCCGATCAGGGTGTTGGCGACCGTCAGCGTCACCTCGTTGGCGCCGGGGGCCAGCACGCCGGCGGGAACCGCCCAGGCGTAGGGCGCCCAGGCCCTGGCTCCCAGGGAACGCCCATTGATCGCCAGCTCCACGACCCCGGCAAACATGAGCGCCTCGTCCGGCAGACGTACCAGGACGTCGCCTGCGGGTGGGGGCGCGGAGGGCGCGAGATCCACCGTCGGCGCGAGATCAGGGCCAGGCTGCCTGGCCTCCGGCTCGCTCGTGGCCGCCACGGAGGGCGCAAGGTCGACCGTCCGCGCAAGGTGGAGCGTTCCCGCATAGTAGGGATAGCCGCCACGGCTGCTGCCGGCGCCGAAGACGTCGTCCCAGCGCACGTGCCCCGGCCGCTCCGCCAGGATGGGCGTGCCGGCGGCGTCGTGCGTCACGCCGAAGTCGCCGAGCAGGTACAGGGCGTCCACCAGCCCGTGCCAGGGCTCGGCCGCCCGCACGCACACCAGCACCTCGTTCCGCCCCGGGCGCAGCAGCGGGGCTATCTCCGCCTCGCGGGTGCCGGCGTCCCACCGCCGCCGCGGGACGAACGCCTCCGGCGCCACCTGCTGTCCGTTCACCCACAGCGCCCAGTCGCCCAGCAGCGCGCCGTCTTCCAGGCAGAGCATGGCCCTCGGCGGGACATACTGGGCCACGAAGGTAGCGCTGTACCAGATGGTGGTGGGCAGCCGGAGGCGCAGAATGGGGGGCGCGCCGAAGACGGGAGCCACCTCGACGGCCACAGGCCACGGGCGGCCGGCGCGCGCCAGGTCCTGCAGCACGTTCACCAGCGGCTTGGGCTCCACGACGGGGATGTCCGGCGCAGCCAGGGCCTGCAGGGCCGCCTCAAGCTCGCTGTGGCCGTCCTCCAGCGCTTGCGCCTCGCCCGGACCGGTACTGGCCTCCGCCACACGGCCGTCGGCGCGCGC
Source organism: Chloroflexota bacterium (assembly GCA_034437795.1). GTDB lineage: Bacteria > Chloroflexota > UBA11872 > UBA12225 > UBA12225 > DAOTTI01. Next base: position 1,266 of record DAOTTI010000174.1, read on the forward strand.
CACCCCGCCATCGAGCGCTCGCGGCTGGCCGGAGCCGGCCGCGGGCTCGGTCACGGCGAAGCGGAAGCGATCCAGGCGCAGGGCGTTGGCGCCGGCCGGGACGCACCACCACTCCCCGTCAAGCGAGAGCTCAACGACGTTCCGTGCACCTGGCTGCCCACCAGTTCCGAACGGCGCCGCTGTGCCCACGGCGCCCACCGCGCCTGACGAAGGACGGATGCCGCCGGTCGGTTCGTCCTTCGTCTCTGGTCCTTCGTCCTCCGTTGGTCGTGCTCCGTCCCCGCTCGTCACCAGGAGCAGGTGGGCGCCGTGACGCGGGAAGCGCAGGCGGACGCGTAGCTCGCCGGCCGCGCGATCCAGTGTGGCCGGGAGCGGTTCGGCGTCGCCGGTCTCCAGGTCCAGGCGGACCACGGCGGCGGAGCGCCCGTCCGCCACGCGCAGCGCCACCTCGCAGTCATGCTCCTCCATGCTGCAGTTGGCCACAAAGTACAGGTCGTCTCCCCAGCCCCCTTCCCCCGCTTCCCCGGCCCTCCCCCGACGCGGGGACGCGGCGACGCGGGGATAGGGAGAGCCCGGCACCGCGTCCCAGTGTCCCCGCGTCCCCGCGTCGGCCTGGGGTTGGGGGGCAGGGCTCGCCGTGTCCTCGTGTCCCTGCGTCTCCGCGTCGGGGTGGGACTGGGGGAGGCGCGGGGCCTCGCGCCGCTGGGCCAGCAGGAAGTGGCGGCGCACGGCGGCGCCGGCCGCGGGAACGAGGCGCAGGTCCGGCGGGACCAGGTCATCCAGCAGGTCCAGCAGCGGGCCGGCCGCGCCGGTGTGGACGAGCGTGCCGGCGGTGCGCAGCAGCACGAAGCCGCCGGAGCGGGTCATCTCCACCTGCCGGCCATCCGCCCGGCCGCCCGATGCCTCGCTGTCTTCCTGCTCGTAGGCCCGGCGCAGGCGGTGCGGGTCGGCGCCGAAGGCGGCGGCGCAGCGCGCCACCACGTCGCTCTCCGGCTCAATCGGCTCGCACGGCAGCAGCCCGCAGGCGATCACCGTCCCGCCGGCCTGGGCGAACGCTTCCAGCTTGTACCAGGCCGCGCGCTCGAAGGTAGTCACCGGCGGGAGGATCGCCACGCGGTACTCCGCTTCACCGACGCGTAACGCGCCGCGTTCGACCGTGGCTTCGGCCAGCAGCAGTGGGTCGAGATTGTCGTGGGGGCGCTGCGCGGCGATAAGCTCGCGCATCAGGTAGGTCCAGTCGGCAGTGATGCGCCGCGCCGTCTCGTCGCCCCCGGCGCCGGTCCCTTCCCCGTGCGCCCAGAGCGAGGTGATGGGGTCGATGAGCGCGACGGGCGCCACGCGCCGGCCGCGGGAGAGGGCGTAGGCCAGCCGGCCGGCGTAGGCCGCCAGGAGCGGGAAGTAAGGCCAGTAGGGGTTCTGGTCGAACTCAGACGGCGGGGCGTCCCACTTCCGCAGACCGCCGGTGGTGTAGCAGAAGGCGTGGAAGGCGAAGAGGTTGGCCCCCCGCGCGGCGGCACGGTCGAGCATGGCCTTCATGTCCTGCAGCGTCAGCGACCAGCCGACGCTGTGGAAGCACTCGTCGAGCACGCGGCGCTTGCCGGTCTGGGCGGCCAGCGAGGCGGGGAAGCTGAGGTTGGCGCGGAAGCGGGGTAGCTCGCGGGCCAGGATCTCGTCAAGAGGGGTGCCGGCCTTCTCGTGTCCCGGGTCGATGCCCGGCACGTCGGCGTGGCGCTGCACCAGGTTGCGGGTGGAGCCGACCTCCAGGCTGAGGCGCACCCCATGCTGCCGGCACCACTCGGCCAGCGGGCGGTGGAAGCTCTCCACGAACAGCTCGGTCAGCGACTGGAGGTAGTCGTAGCGCACCTGGGCCGTCCGCTCCCCCACGTCGGTCCACAGCGCCGGCAGCACATCGTAGAGGTCGTAGCCGCAGCGTCGGCGAAAGTAGTCGGGCAGGCGCCAGGACCAGTTCTGGGGGTGGGCCTCGTCGACGAAGAACCCCGCCAGGTGGGCGAAGCGCTCGGGGCCGATGCGCTCAAGCGAGCGCCGGTAGGTCGTCTCCAGGAAATACCGGACGGCGTCGGGGTGGCACAGGTCAACGTAGGCGCCGAAGAACTTGTAGCGCTCGATCTCGGCGGCGGCGATCAGCCACACCTCCCACCGCTCGGGGCCGCCTGGGCCGGAGTCGGGGGCGCGCCACTGCAGGGTAGGACGCGGGCCGCTGGTCATGTAGCGCCGCGTGGTGAGATAGACGCTCGTGGGCTGGAACAGGACCTGCTGGTGCTGGACCAGGCCAACGTGCGCGTCGAGCGAGATCGCCGCCTCCCAGCGGGCCGCGCTGCCGGATACCGGCACGGCGCAGGCGCGCAGCAGGACCGTCCCCGGCGCCACGGCGCGCACCTCCTGGCCGGGCAGCGCCGAGAGGCGGGTGGCGCGCATGTGCCAGGCGCGGTACTCGGGGTGGCGCAGCACGACCTCGCCCCCGGCGGCGCCGCTGGGGTAGGGGTACTCGTCGGCAAGCCAGACGTCCATGCCGTGGCGGCGGGCCTCGTCGATGATCAGGCGCACCAGCTCGAACCAGCGCTCAGAGAGGTACGGGATGGCCAGCCCCGTGCGCGCCGCAATCTGGACGCCCCCAACGCCGCCCGCCGCCATGGCGCGGACCTGGCGCCGCACCTCGTCCACGGCCAGGTCGCCGTTCAGGAACCACATCGCCACCGGCCGGTACTCGGCCGGCGGCTGCCGGAAGCAGGCGTCGTCCAGCATCGACATGCCGATTATGATAGCCCGGATCATCCACGACCAATGATGAGCCCCCTCTCCCTTTCTCTTCGTTGGTCGTCCCGCCCGAGGCGGCGCCGCTCTCTCCCAAGGCAGTTCCCGAGCGCATCCTGGCCGCGGGCGATGGCCGGGACCTGGCTGAGGCCCGCGAGTTCGTCCTGCCCCTCGCCAGCCCGTCGCCCGAATCCGCGCCGTCCGGCGCGCCCTGCCGGCAGCGGCGGTCCCAGCGCCGGACGGCGCGGCCGCATCGGATAGCCTTTAATTGCCGGGCACGGCGGACGGACCCAGCCGGCCAGATGCCACGGACGGAGCGGCGAATGGAGGGATGGAGCGCCGGCGACGTCCCTTGCGCTCCAGGCGCCGGCAAGCCAGCGCGGCTGGCCCCGAGCGCCCTCCAGAGCCGCCTGTACGGCCCCGTGCCTTGTGCCCCAGATGAGACCAGTGGAAGCGGATGATGGGAGAGCGATGACCGCGGGCGGGCGCCATTCGCCCAGGTGAGGGGAGACTGATGACCGCAGGCAGGCGGCATTCGCGCCGGACTTTCGCCCTTCGGCTGGGGGCTACGCTGGGGGCCCTGGCGGTGGGCCCGGCCGCGCTGCCGGCGGCCGCCTTCGCGCAGGCTGGCGTGCAGCCCGTAGGGCCGCAACGTACCCCGCTCGGGCTCCCCCTGGTGACGGCGACGCCGCGCCGGCAGCCAAACGTCTTGCTGGTCACGATCGACACGCTGCGCTACGACCACGTCGGCCCGGGCGGGGCGCTCCACGTCCCGACGCCGGTGCTGGACCGGCTGGCGGCGCAGGGGGCCTGCGGCGCCGCCTACGTGCAGCTGCCCCAGACCCTGCCCAACCACGCCACCATCCTGACCGGCACCTACGTGCAGACCCACGGCCTGCGCACCACCCTGCTGGACAACGCCCGGCCGGAGGTGCCTACCCTGGACCAGCTCTTCCGCGCCGCCGGCTATCGCACGGGAGCGATCGTGAGCTGGTACAGCTTCGACCAGGAGTTCACCAACCTGGTCCGCGCCTGGGACACCTTCGAGCAGGTGGTCGTGCGCTTCGGCACGTCGGAGCGCGTCTCACCCGAGCAAGCGCGCGAGCTGTACCGGTCCGGCGCGGAGATGGGCCATGCCCTGGACGGTGATGCGCGGGTGACCACCGACGCCGCCCTGCGCTGGCTGGACAGCTATGCCCGCGAGACGGACCGGCCATGGTTCTTCTGGCTCCACTACCGCGACCCCCATTACCCCTACACGCCCCCTCCGCCCTACAGGGCGCTCCCGCCGGTAGCCGCCGGCAGTGAGGATGGCGCCGGCGCGGTCTTTGACGGGAGCCACGAGAGCCTGGGCAAGATCACCGCCGGCTACCGGCCGACGCCTGCGGAGCTGGCCCGCGTGGTGGCCGCCTACGACGGTGAGATCGCGTACACCGATGCCCAGCTAGGGCGCGTCGTGCAGCGCCTGGACGACCTGGGCCTGGCCCGAGACACGATCCTCGTCGTCACCGGAGATCACGGCGAGAGCTTCCTGGAGCATGGCCCGTGGGACTGGCTCCACGGCCACTCGGTCTACGAGGCGGCGGTGCGGGTCCCGCTGATCATCCGCTATCCAGCCGCCCCCGAGCTGGTCGTGCCCGGCACGCGCTTCCGCGGGCCGGTCCAGAGCGCCGACATCGCCCCTACCCTCCTGGCGTGGTGTGGCCTGCCGACCGGCGCCATGATGGAAGGGCGGAGCATGGCCGCGCTCCTGGCCGGCCAGGAAGAGCCTCCGCCGCCTCGCGCCGCCTGGGGAACCCTCTTCGACGACTCCCAGAGCTACGTGGTGGCGGGCGACTGGAAGCTGGTGCGCTGGAACGATCCCGGCCGGCGCGTCGCCGACGAGCTCTACCATCTAGCCTCGGACCCGCGCGAGACCTATGATTACCGCGCTGAGCAGCCGGATGTCGCCGGCCGGCTGCAGGCGGCGCTCGACGGCTGGCTGGCCGCCAAGGCGGCGGGGCTCCTGTGGCGCCCCTGGGAGACCTAATGCTGTTTCAGACGACCTCTTTGGGAATGCAAGCCCGCGCACCAGGGCAGGCAATGCCAAATCGCTGGCTTGATGGTGCACTAAGTAGCCGCTGGTATGTTCGCGCCGCCCTGTCCATCGATGCCCGGCCGTCCTGTCCCGCACGAACATACCAGCGCTGACTTAGCCTCGATTATTCACGGCCAGCGCTGACGAGCCCCGTCTCCTAATGGGAGAGGGTGAGGGCTCCTCCTGGCGAATGATCGGGCATGCCCCTGGAGAGCACCAGCGCGGCATGGAAAGGCCAGCCAGTTCCGCAGGAATCCAGGCGAGCCTGGCCTATTCCTGAGCGGCGCCCTCACCGCCGCCCGCCGCTCCCCCACAGGGAGAGGGGACCCCTCGCCGGGGCTGGCAATGTCTACAGCGATCCAGGTGAGGATCTCGCCAGGGAGCCGGACGCGCTCGCCAGTGGCACTCGCTCCGCCCCTGCTTCCGCCGGCAGGTCGGGGGCGCCGGCCACCGGCACGTGTGCCAGCTCGGGAACGGTGAGCCTGAGCCCCAGGAAGGCGACTAGCCCGAGGAGCACGGAGAAGCCAAGTACCGCGCCCCGCGAGAGCAGCATGGCCGCCAGGGCGGATTCCGGCTCCACGCCCAGGTAGCCGAGCAGGAGGGTCCCGCTCCCCTCGGCCACGCCCAGCCCCTGGGGCAGCGGAGAGACGCCGCCGAGCAACTGGGTCATGGCGTAGACGCCGGTGGCGGGAATGACGCCCCAGTGACCGATCCCCAGGGCCAGGCCGGAGACGTACAGGGCCAGCGCACCGGCCAGGACGGTGGGCACCCCCATCAGCAGGCCGGCGGCGACCGGCCACGGCTGGAGCAGGTGCGCCAGCTGCCCCGCCACCTGCCCGCCCCACCCGCCGCTGAGCCAGCGCAGCAGGCGCCACGTGGACGTGAGCCGGCGCAGGGGCGGCGCGGCGAACATGCCCAGCGTCAGCAGCAGCGGGATGGTGACCGGCAGGACCATCGGCGCCAGCGATGGGTAGAGGGGCACGACCAGCGTGGCGAGCAGCGCCAGCGAGGCGAAGTCCACCGCCGCCTGCATCACCACTGTAGGCGCCACCAGGGCAAAGCGGCTGCCTGCGCCGAGCAGGTAGGCGCGCATCAACTCGCCGGCCGGCGTAAAGGTGAACCACTGCCCCGCCAGGTACGCGGCCATGGAGCGCGCCAGCGTCACGCGGATGCCGGCGACGTGCAGGTAGTAGTGCCAGCGCAGCGCCTTGAGCAGGTAATAGAGCAGGGCCAGGGAGAGGATGGGGACCAGGTAGGCAAGATCCAGGGCCATCAGGGCCCGCAGGCTCTCTTCCATCCGCAGCAGCCGGCTGCCGACCGCCAGGAGCGTGCCCACCAGCAGCAGGCCCAGCCCCAGCCGGAGCAGCGTGCGCCGCAGGCGCGAGGCGCGGGCGCGGATGGGGGGATGAGCAGGCAGCGGCGTGTTGGTCGACATCCGATTTCTCAGGCGGCGCGAGACGGGACAGGGGCCACAGGGCGGGAGACATCATCACCGCCCAGGGCGGCCGTAGCGCCGCGGATGGGGATGGCCTGGCGCACGGCGTACTGCCCGATGGCGGCCGCCAGCGTACCCAGCGTGTAGCTGGCCAGCGCATCCGTCAGCCAGGCCGCCCCGGCGTAGACCGCCGCGACGGCGGCGGCCAGGGCGATGGCCTGGCCCAGCAGCGCCGGCAGCCGCCCGAGGGGGAGCAAGAGCCCGGCCAGGGCAGCGACGACGAGCACATGGCGGTTGGGAAAGCTGGTGCCGGCCTGCCACGCCGCCCGCCATTCGGCGGGGACCGGCGCGCCGGCCACCTGGGCGAACGGCTGATCGCGCTGGAACCAGAGGCTGCCGGTGTACTGCAGCGCCAGGGCCAGGGCCAGCGTGGTGGCCAGCGAGAAGGCGGCCACGAGCACGGCCCGCCGGCGGGCCGCTCGTCGGACCAGGAGCGGCGGCGCTAGCGCGGCCAGGGCCAGCGCGCCGTACAGCAGCGCGGCCGGCCCCAGCGCGACGTATAACACCTGCGCGGCGGCGGGATCGAAGCGCACGGTGAGCAAGCTGTAGGCCGAGTAGTCGGCGTTTTGCAGCACGTTGTAGAGCTGCCCCGCTTCGCCCGTCACCAGAGCGAAGCCCAGCGCGTACAGCGCCAGGTGCGCCGCGGCGACGAAGGCGCCGATCCGCAGCAGGCGCGCCGGCAGGGGGTCAAGGTCCGGCCGGCCGGGGACACGCGTCGTGGCCACCCAGTCCCAGGCGGCCCGCACCGGCGGCAGGCGATAGCAGAGATACAGCACCCGCTGGACCAGGTCCAGCCCCAGCAGGGTGATGGCGCCGGCTCCCAGGCCGATCAGCGCCCCGCCCAGCACGTCCGAAGGGTAGTGGGCGCCGAGGTGTACGCGGCTGAAGGCCATGACCAGGACGTAGGCCAGGGCGTAGGGCCAGCTAGCCCGCCAGAACCCGGCCAGCAGTAGGGAGAGAGCCGCCGTCTCCCGCAGGTGGCCGCTGGGGAAGCTGGGGAACTGCGCCCAGATCTGGCGCCAGTCCAGCCCCACCATCGCCGCCGGCGAGCCGTCACACGAGGCGGTGGGCCCCGTCGCGTCGCGGTGCGTGAGCAAGATGGGGCTGTTGCAGGCAGCGATCGGCGTCCGCGCATCGGCGAGGCTGTCGAACGGGCGCGCGCGGCTGCCGGCGTGCTGGGCCTCATGGGTGGCCGCCTGCCCCAGAGCCAGGGCCACGCCAATGGCGACGGCCGCGGCCGGCAGGGCCATCCGCCGGCGCCAGGCGCAATAGGCCAGCAGGACGAGGATCACGGCCAGGTAGGCCGGCCCCGGGTCGTTCAGCAGTAGGAAGAGCAGATCGGTCAGCGGCCGGAGCGAGAGGCCGTTCAGGACGCGATAGAGCGCCTCGTCGGCCGCCAGCCAGGCGCCCGGCTGCACCGCCTCCTGCCCTGCCCGCCTGGCGAAGGCGAAGAGAGCGACATACAGGAGCCACAGGGCGCCGGCACGGGCGACCAGCGCCAGGACGGGGCGCGCGGCGTCCAGGCGGGCCGCTCGACTGAGGGGCGGTGCGGCGATCGTCGGTTGCATGGTGAATGCCCTGCGCCAGTTGATCCGCGCCGTACGGTCGGCAGGCCCAAGCGACCGCTCACGCGGCATCGTGGATGACATCGCGCCACGTGTACTCCCAATGTACTGCATAGCGTAGCCCACGAGCGCGGCCGTGTACGACTGATCTGGCTGATCTGTGGGCGCGCTGAGCGCCCTCTTCGCCGGAGAGGTGCCCCCGGCGCCGTGGCGGGTCACCCTCGGCGCGCTCATCGACCTGCTCCTGATCCAGTGCCGTGTGGCTCGTCTTCTAGGGGGAAACCCAGAAGACGAGCCAGATCATGCGTCACACAGCCGTAGCACCACGCCAACCAGCCGCTCCCGCACGCGGAACGTGGCCATAGGCTGCTCTGGCACGACGTGGAACGTGATCGCGCCCGCGCGAAAGAGCGGTTGGGGAAGGGCGCCGCCCGTGAAGCGCCAGTGGGTCATCTGACACGCCCATCGCCATCCCGCCAGAAGCGCCAATGGCCAGGTCCAAGGTGCATGACCCACCAGCGGCGCAGGCGAGAACGGGCCAGCGACATCAGGACGGCCTATACCAGGACGGCCTATACCCCACAGACCAAGAGGGCACAGGGGCCCAGGCTAACCGGACCTGAGCAGGGCCTCGATCTCCGGCCGGACCTCCGTCATCGCCTGCTGGGCCGTCTTCTGGCCATCGCGGATGAGGGCCCACTCGCGGTTCCAGATGCTGTTGATGTCCCGCCAGCGGACCGGCAGCGGCGCCAGCGGGCGCAGGCGCTTGTCCTGTGCCTCCAGGTACACGTCCTCCCGCTCCCACGAGGCCAGGTCCTTGCGGAAGGCCTCCAGGTCCTCCTTGCGAGTGGTCATCGGCACGTTGAACCCGGCGGAGAAGAGGATGCCCTGCGCCGCCGGCCCGACGTAATACTTGACGAACTCCCACCCCTCGTCTGGGTTCTTGGCGCCGGTGACCACCCCGTAGCCGCTGGGGCCGGAGCGGGTGAACTTCCCCGCGGGGCCGCCCGGGTTATGCCACATGCCCAGCTCGAAGTCCTTGATGGTGCGGAAGAGCGGCCCCATGCCGCGGAAGCCATAGACCATCCCGATATTGCCCTGGACAAAGGTGCGCCAATCGCCCGAGGGATGCGTCCCCTTCAGCTTGACCCACATGTCAGCGTAGCTCTGGATCGCCTCGGCCGACTGCGGCAGGTGCAGGCGGCTCTCAGTAAGCTCCTTGTTCAGGATGTCTCCGCCGTTGCACCAGATGGGGACGTTGATGAAGGCGATGCCGGCCCTTCCATCGAAGCCGTAGGTCTGGCCGTCGCGTTCCTGCGTGAGCAGTCGCACTGCCTCCATCCAGCCGGTGCGCCAGTCCCACTGGCCAGCGCGGTCATACTCCTCCGGCAGCTTCACCCCCAGGCGCCGGAAGAGCGTCTTGTTGTAGTAGATGATGGACGGGCCGGAGTGGTAAGGCAGCTGGTAGAGCACGCCCTTGAACTTGTGGAACTCCAGCACCTTGGGGAACATCACCTTCAGATCGACCGACTTGTCACGCCGGATGAACTCATCCAGGTTCCGATAGGCGCCGGGCGCCGCCACTGCCGGCAGGTCATTGGGATGGATATAGGCGGCGTCGGGCGGCGTGCCTCCCGCCACCGCGGTGAGCAGCTTGTCGGTGGTGAAGGCGATCTCGTTGATGTCGAGCGTGACGTGCGGGCGCGACTGCTCGAACGCCTTCCAGACGCTGCGGTGCACCTCCTTGTCCACGTCCGTGACCCAGCCCCCCGCGGCGATCTGCACGGTCACGGGGGCCTTCCTCGCCGTCGCCGCCTGGTCGGTTGGTCGCCCCACGCCGCCCGGCGCGCAGGCGCTGAGGGCAGCGCTGGCGGCAGGGGCGCCGAGGGCGCCGAGCGCCAGGAAGCGCCGGCGGGTACGCCCGCCACTTGCCGGCCGGTCTGGCCGGTGCTCTTGAGAGTGTCCATCTTGCCGGTAGCCACCGGCGTCTTCATTCGTCCTCACCTGGTTCCTCCTCCTGGAGACACAGCTCTTTCCTCCTTGCCGGCCCCCGCCTGATTCTGCAGCACCACGCCCGCGGCCACAACCCCCTGGCCCCCCCGCGCCGACGCGGGGACGCGGAGATGGACCTCACCCCCTTCGGCCGAGGCCGCGCCGTACCCCTGTCCCGCGCCGCCCCACCGTGTGGCTTGGCCCCGCCGCCCCCGCTCCGACACGGAGAGGGGAAACGAAGGCCATGGCTTGGCGCCATCCGGAACGTTTGCGCGCATCCGAGTCTCGTGAGGACCGGTTGCGCGAATGTACCAGCAGCTACTTAACCCGGTGTGCGGGTAATGGAGAGGCCGGGCCCGCGGTGTGCCCACCATAGGGGAGTGCTGAGTTCTCCTGTGGAGGTGTTCCGT
>DAOTTI010000175.1:0-52776 GCA_034437795.1 Chloroflexota bacterium
GCCCATATCCGCCGGCTGGCCGTAGAGGGCCACCGGCAGCAGCGCCCGCGTGCGGGGGGTGATGGCGCCGGCGGCGGCCTCGGGGGAGAGGTTGCAGGTCGCAGGGTCGATGTCGGCGAACACCGGCCGCGCGCCGGTGTGAAGGATGGCCTCTACCGTGGCGATGAAGGTCAGGGGCGTGGTGACGACCTCGGCGCCGCGGCCGATCCCCAGGGCCCGCAAGGCCAGCTCCAGGGCGGCGGTGCCGCTGGCGCAGCCGACGGCGCAGGAGGCGCCGCAGAAGGCGGCCCACTCCTGCTCAAAGCGGCTCACGAACGGGCCTCGGATGAAGGCGCTAGCGGCGATGACGCGGGCGATGGCGCCGTCGATCTCGGCGCGGATGGAGGCGTACTCGGCGCCGAGGTCGACCTGGGGGATGCTGTGGCCGCGCGCCGGCCCGACCTGCAATTCCGCCGGGATGGGGGGCGCGGGGAGCGTGGTCATGGCCATAGGCGCGCTCAGCTTCCTGGGCGCCCCGCCGTGGGGGGCGCTCCGGCCGGCAGGGCCGCGTCCGCAGCGCGCGGCGCCCCCGCGGCGCCGTCTAGGGGCTCGTCCGACACGGGGCCGTCAAAGCCCAGCAGGTGGCGATACGGGTTGAGGCCGGTGGCGGGGCACCGTAGATCGCGCACGTGCTTGACCACCCTGGCAGGGTTGCCGGTCACCACAGCGCCGGGCGGCACGTCCCTGGTCACGACCGCGCCCGCCCCCACCAGGGCCAGCTCGCCGACGACGACGGCCGGCAGCAGGGTGGCATTGGCGCCGATCTTGGCGCCCGGCAGCAGGGTGGGGCCTTTCAGGCACTGTGGCACGTCCGGACACTGGGGGTGCGGGGCGTTGGTCAGGCGGGCCCCCGGGCCAATCCAGCTCCCGCGCCGGAGCGTGCTGTATTCGGGCACGAACGCCTGGGAATGGATGCGCACGCCGTCCTCGATCGTGACGTGGTGCTCAATCACGCTGTGGCTCCCCACGCTGACGTCGTCACCGATGGTGTTGCACTCGCGGAGCAGCGCGCCGTGTCCGGTCTGGAAGCGGGCGCCGATCACGTTGCCGGCGTAGATCACGGTGTGCGAGCGGATGACGGCGCCTGGCCCGATGATCGTGGGCAGCTCGCCGGGCGCCGCGCCTCTGGGGGGCACGCCGATGATCACGAAGTCGCCGACCTCACAGCCCTCGCCAAGCTGGACGTTCGGGTAGAGCCGGCACAGGGGTGGAGGCTCTGCGCCCCGATGCGGGGCCGGCATCCCAGGCGCAGCGGGTGCAGCCGGCGCCGTGGCCGCGGCCGGCGCCGCCCGCGTTCTTGCACGGATGGCAGACCCAGGACGTGCAACGGGTGCAGCCGGCGCTGTGGCTGCGGCCGGCGGGGCCTGTATCGGTGACGATGGCGGTGCAGATCGCCGGCCCATATTCCGGCCCTCAGCCCTCGGCGCCCCAATCAATCTCGACGGGCCGGCCGCCAGCGCGCAGCGACTCGTCTGCTACTTCCAGGACCCGCACCACGTCCAGCCCGTTCCTGGCGTCGGTGAGCGGGCGCTGGCCGGTCTCGACGCAGGCGACAAAGTGGGCCATCTCGTTCCGCAGGGGCTCGGTGAACTTGATCTTCGGCACCGTGAGATCGCCCCAGCGGAGCCAGAGCTTGAACTCGCCGTAGGTCTCCAGACGCTCGCGGGGGTCCGCGGCCGTCGCGCCGGCGCCCGCCGGCACGGGCACGCGGTCAACGCCCTTGTCGTAGACCTGGATCATGTGGTCGGGGTCCACGTCGTCATAGACGACCATCTTCCTGGTGCCGACGACGACGACCTCACGCACCTTATTGGGATCGAGCCAGGAGACGTGGACGTGCGCCGCGCGCCGCGCGCCGTTGCCGCGGATCGTCCCGAACTCCATCGTCAGGAAGGCCACGTCTTCCACGCCCGGCTGGAGGAAGCAGTAGCCGGTACAGGCGACGCGGCGCGGGCGCTCGCCGGCCAGGTAGATCATGATGGAGATGTCGTGCGGGGCCAGGTTCCACACCACGTTGATGTCCTGGCGCACCTGTCCCAGGTTAAGGCGGCGGGAGTAGAGGTAGAGCACCTCGCCCAGGTCGCCGGCATCGATCCTGGCCTTGACCCAGCGCACCGCGTCGTTGTGTAAGAAGGTGTGGCCGACCATGAGCGTCAGGCCATGCTGCTCGGCCAGGCGCGCCAGCTCGCGCGCGGCGCGGCTGGAGGTGGCGAGCGGCTTCTCGACGAAGACGTGCTTGCCTGCGAGCAGGGCCTGGCCGGCCAGCTGGGCGTGGGTCTCGGCCGGCGTGGCGATGACTACGGCCGTGATCACCGGATCGGCCAGCAGATCATCAAACGACTGGTAGAGCGCGACGCCCGGATAGCGGGCGCGGATGTAGTCCAGCCGTTCCGGCAGGCGGTCACACACCGCAGCCAGAGGGGAGCCGGGCAGTTCGGCCAGATTGCGGACCAGGTTCGGCCCCCAGTAGCCGGCGCCGACGACGCCGACCCTGGCCGGCTGGCGAGACTGATCAGGACTGGTCACCGGGGCGTGGACCTGCGCTTGGTGAACGCGACACGTCTGCTGGATTAACGTGCGGGCACCGGCTCCGGCAGCGCCAGGCCGCGGCGGGCCATCACCTCCGCGTACACCGCCAGGTGGTCATCGGCGCAGCGCTCCCAGCCATGCCACTTGAGCACCCACTGGCGCGAGGCGCGCCCCACGCGCTCGCGACGCGCGGGGTCGGTCGCCAGGGCTACCAGCCGTTCGGCGATCTGCTCCTCGGTGAGGGCGCTCTCGATCGGCGGGGGCTCGGGCAGGCACCAGCGGTGCACCTCGGGGTTGAAGTACATGATCACCGGCCGGGCGCAGCTCATGGCCTCGGCGGTGACGGTGCCGAAGGTACCGACCGAGTCATGGAACTGGTCCAGCACTACGTCCGCCGCGCGGTAGTGCTCCAGCAGGCGCAGCTTGGGCATGGGATGGCGCCAGACGACGCGCGCGGCGATCCCTTCACGCTCGATGAGCGCCTCGCTGGCGCGGACGTCGCGCCCCCAGCGCGACAGGACCAGGGCGGCCGGCGGGAGGCGCGGGTCGCGGCAGTAGGCGGCAAAGGCCGTGATCACGCGGTCGCTGCGCTTGCTATCGAAGGCGCTGCTCCACTCGTGGCGCGTCGGGCACAGGAAGATGAGCTGGGCGCCCGTCCGCTGCTGGATCTCGCGGCGCACGGGCGAGCCGCCCGGCGTGTACTTGGTCTCGTCCAGCGGGTGGGGGATGAAGCGGTAGTGCTGCAGGCCCAGGCGCCTGGCGGAGCCGACGACGTCCGGATTGGTGATAATGCAGTAGTCCGCCGTCTTATAGGCGAGGGCCAGCAGTCGGCCCTGGACCGTATTCTGGAAGGGCAGGCTCCGCATGGTGGAGTGCTCGAACGCGACGAAGGGCTTCTCGGGCGGAAGGAAGACCCCTTTGATCGCCTCCAGGCCGTAGAGCTGGACCAGGTCGAAGTCGGCCGCCATGGGCCGGTAGGAGGCCCAGAAGGGGGTCTGGGCCAGGTCGCGCAGGCTGGCGCGCTGGCCCGCGTCGCGCAGGCGGGAGTGGGCATTGATGGCATCCGCTTCAGCCAGCACGGCGCGCAGGCGCGGGGTGAGGAACAGGCGCCGCTCGGCGCGGATGAGCGCCACCTGCTCAACGGCTAGCCGCACCAGGGCCAGGACGCGTAGCTGGATCTGCTCGTCGACGCGCAGCTGCCCCTGGCGGGCCAGGGACGAGTACCGCGCCGCGAGGGCGGCTGAGGCGCGGCGCAGGGTGGCTCCCAGTCGGCCCGGCGCGGACAGGGCGGCGCCGCTATACGTCGCCGCCATCACTCTAGCGGCCGGCCCGCCTGGCGCGCCGGGGGGCAGCTCATACGGATCCGGCAGGCCGCTGATGTGGTGGACCCACTCTGGCCGTTGATAGCCGTTGGTGAAGGGCACGGCGTTCCAGTCCGGCGGGTCGAACGGATCCAGCTCAGCGTCGAAGTCGGCGTCCTCCCACTCAGGGTGGCCCATAATGAACTCCGAGCGGAAGTGGAAGGCGTGCGCGTCCTCGCCCTTGCGGCGCAGGAACTTGGCCACCAGGTAGGCGTTATTGGCGATGTTTCCGGCGTGGGCGGTACGCATAGGCGTGGCGGCGAGTGCGCTGTGCTATGTGCGTGGCCAGAAGGTCGGTGCCACTGCTATGCCTGATCCCGGTGTCACATGACTGCTGGCAGCGCAGTGAGGAGCTGAGCTTGGCGAGGAGGCTGATTATACGCTCATCCTGGCCGGGCCCCCTCGCCGTCTTCCTGGGCGGCCTGGTGCTCTACGGGGCCACGCTGGCGCCCACGGTCCTCTGGGGCGACGACGCCGAGCTTCAGCGCATTGTGGTCACCGGCGAGGCACGGGCGATCGGGCAGTCGTCGCGCGCCAGCCATCTGCTGTGGCTGGCCATCGCGGCGGGGCTGGTGCGCCACACGTCCTGGCTGCCCCTTGACGCGGCCGGCCGGACCAACCTGGTGACCGCCCTCTTTGGGGCCCTGACGCTGCCGTTCATCTACCTCGCGGCCGCACGGCTGGCGGGGCCCGTGGCGCGGTACCCCGCGATCGCGGGGCTCGCCGCCGCCACGGCCTTCGGGCTGAGCCACACCTTCTGGCTGCTGGCGGTGCGGCCGGACGTGTACACCCTGTCGATGGCCTTGCTGGCGATGTCCGCGTGGGGCATCCTGTGCTGGCGCAGCGGTGGGGGTCCGGCGCCGCTGGCGCTGGCGGCGTCTGGCGTCGCCCTGGCGCTGACGAACCACGTCCTGATCCTGGCGTCGGTGCCCGGGCTGGCCGTGCTCGCGATCACCGTCCCCACCCCGCGCCGCCAGCAGCTCCTGCGGGCCGCAGGGGTGGCGGCCGTGCCCGTTGCGCTGGTTATCCTGGCCGCGATGCAGCGGGGTGTCCCGCTGGATGACCTGCTGCGCGCGGTGCTGAGCTACCGGCCGCAGGTTCCGCCAGTGCGGGATGTGCTGCTGGTGCCGGCGTATCTGCTCTACCAGTTCCCTGTCTCCATCCCGCTGGCCGTGTGGGGTGCCAGCCGCCTGTGGCGCCGTGACCGCGGCGCCCTGGCGGGGCTGGCGGCCCTCTACGCCGGCAACGTGCTGCTCATGCTCGTGCGCCACCATCCGGCCATGTACGTGCGTGACCAGTACATCTTCTTTCTGCCGTCGTACGTGCCGGTGGCGCTGGCGATTGGGGTGGGCTGCGCCGCCGCGTTGGAAGCGATCCTGGCCAGGGGATGGTCATGCCGTGCGCGCCGGCTGGCCGCCGGCGGACTGGCCGGGGCGCTCCTGGCCACCCTGGTCGTCTATCCGTTGGCCGCCTGGCTCGGCGGCGCCACCGCCCAGCAGCTTGCCCCTGCCCGCCAACTCCCGGGGCGCGATCCAGTGGCCTTCTACCTGCTGCCGAGCAAGGCCAGCTATTGGGGAGCCCGCGCCTACGGCGAGAGCGCGCTGGCGGCGCTACCGCCGAATGCGGCCGTCGTGGCGGACTGGCTGCCGTACCAGACCCTGCGCTACCTGCAGGTGGTGGAAGGGAGACGGCCGGACGTGCTGCTGGCGCAGCTCAACGCCGGCGAGGGCAGGCAGCTGGCCTTTCTGCTGGAACACGAGGGCCAGCGTCCCCTCTTCCTGGCCGACGCCTCACCCTATCCCTATTACGAGCTGGCCGAGATTGAGCGCTGCTTCGCCGTGATGGCCCACGGCGTGGTGTACCGGCTGGTCCCCAGGACGGCAGCCGGCGGATGCCGCGATGCCAGCGGTACTCGCGGCTGAGCTACCCTGGGGCACCGCGGTGGGACTCGCCGGCCTTGTTCCTGAGCGCACGGGAATGGCCTGCCGGCCCCTACGGGCATAGGCTGGCCGCTCGCCACAGCGCGGACGCCACGGGGCGCCGGGCTGGCCCCCAATAAGCATGGGCCGGTCCCCGTGAGGTAGGGCTCCCGTCAGGCCGGCCGGGGCGGGCACGTGGCCCGCGGCGCTCTGATGGCCGCCCGCGCCCATCGGACGGCCGCCGCGGTGGCCAGGCGCAGCCAGAAGGCGGCGACATAGGCCGCCAGTGCCTGCGCCGCCAGCCGCCGCGGGGCGGCAAGCACGACGGACAGGATCGCGTCATCGGGCGGGCTGGCCTGGACCTGCAGGTTGAGGGCCACGACCAGCAGCGCCAGCGCCGTGAGCAGGCGGCCCCGCTCCCTGCCCGCGACGCCCACCATGCCTGCCACGCCTGTGTTGCTCGCCATGCCCGCCATCGCTGCCACGTCTGGCTCGTTCGCCACGTTCGCCACGCGCCTGCCCCTTACTCGCCGGCCACGAAGTAGAGCCAGATACGGTACGTGCCGGAGGCGGGTGGGCCGGAGGGGCCTGCCAGCCGGTCGGCCTGCCAGCGCTGGCCATCGAAGAAGAAGGCATTCCACGTGCCGAGGGGCTCGATGAGCGGGTCGCGGTGCCCGGGAATGGAGAGCCGCGGATCGAGACCCGCCGGTCTCAGGGTAACCTGGACCAGTGGCGCGCGGGCGAGCACGTCGCGGGGCAAACGATACGTCCAGTGCGGGGTGCCGACGCCGACGCGCCACATCCGGCCGGTGACGCGGTTGATCTCACCCAGTGGCACGCCGTTGACCTCCAGTACGAAGCCGGCGTCACCCGCATAGTCTGTGCTGAGGTCGATCCGTAGGTAGACGCGCACGCGCTCCCACCCTGCCGGCAGGGAGAAGAGCTTGGTCAGCGCCTGCTGCGGCTCGGTGAAGGAGACCCGCCAGCTGACCCCTTGCACGCTCGTCTCGTGCGCCAGCAGATCGAGCGGTGGCGCCGCGGGCGCCAGAACCGGCCAGAGCCCCTGCATGGCCGCCAGCGCGACCACGCTCTCACCGGCGAGCACGCCGGCCTGGGGACGCCGGCTGGCCAACCCGCCCAGCACCGCCGTCGCGAGCAGGAGCAGAAACCAGTAGGCGTTCAGGAGCCAGGCCACCGGCGCGCCGCCAAATCCCAGGGACAACGCTGCCAGACCGAGAACGGCGAGCCGGGGCGTGGTGGAAAGGAGGCTGGGTCGCGGCATGCGGGCACGGCAGTGTAGCGGGCCGGCTCGTACAATCGTGGCGCCCATGGGGCGACCGGCGCCAACCCCGACATCCTCGGTACCTGCGGCGCCGGCACGGCTGCCGGAGATCGTTCCGGCCGGCACCCGCAGACGCGCTATCGCCAACCGGTGGGGCGCGCCGGCCCCAGCGGTGGCGGCGCTGGTGGTGCTCGTGCTGATCACTCTCCACCTGCTCCTGCACCGCGATGAGGGCGGGTGGCAGGCCAAGGGAAACATCCGCGACACGGTGACGATCGAGGGGCACCTGGTGGAGTGGGAATGGTGGCACGTAGGCGAGACGGTGGCGCTCATCGACGCCCAGGGGGAGCCCCCAAGGCGCATCGCCAGCCAGAACCTGTACCGCTTCGGCGGAGCCTACGCGATGGCGCTCCTCCGCGAGGCGGCCGGCGGCATCTACGGCGCGGCGGTGGCGTCCACGGTGCTCTTCTGGCTGGCGGCGGCCGGCGCGCTCTACGGCCTGGCACGGCTGGCCGCCGGCACATCCGACGCCGCGGTAGTGGCGGCGGCCATCGTCGCGTCGGCGCCCGGCTTTATCGGGTACCTGGCCAACGTCGACCCGCATCCGGCGGCGTACGCCCTGGTGGCGGTCTGGCTGCTGGTCGTGGAGCGCTGGCGCCTGCTCGATCCGAGTGGCGTTCAGGGTGAGGAGCGGGCACCGGCCGCGGACGTCTGGGCCGGGCCGGCGTTCGCTGGTCTGCTGGCCTGTGTAGCCGGCCTCGCTCTGGAGGTGGCCTATCCGCTCCTGCTCTTTGCCTGGACCTGCTATGGCCTGCGCGCCCTGCGCCGCCCGCGCACGGCCGCCGGCACCGCCGCCAGGCTGGCGGTGATGACGGCCGCCTTCGCGCTCCCCTATTGGGGGTTTCGGCTTCTCGCCGAGCGGGCCCTCTTCGAGCAGGTAGTGGCCTTCAACGAGCCCCACGAGCGGCTGCGAGGCAGCCTGGCGCAGCTTCAGCAGGCGGGGCTTGGTGGCTGGCTGCTGGGGCGGTGGCTTGACCTGCCCGAGCGATGGCTGGCCGCCTTCCCGCCGGTGGTAAGCGCTCTGGCGGTGGCGGGCTGGCTCACCGCTCCACGGCGCTGGCAGGTCTGGGCGGCCAGCTTTGTGCTGAGCTTCGTGGCCGCCGTGCTGCTGACCAAGCCGGCGACCCGCACCCTGTATCTCGCCTACCCGGCCATCTACGTGCTCGCCGCCGGCGGCGCCGTCCGCCTGGCCAGCTGGGCGGCCGACCGCGCAGCCGAGGCGATCGGCTGGCGATGGCGTAGTCGGGCCCGCCGCGGGATCCTGGCTTTGCTGGTGCTGGCCGTCTGGGTGGCGACCAACGCCGACCTGTGGGGCGACTACCGTATCCCCGTCCGCTGGTACGGCACCCAGTAACTGCCTGACCGATGGGGCGACTAATTCTCTCTTCCGGGAGAGGACCTCACCCCCTAGCCCGCTCTCCGACGCGGAGAGGGGGAACGCCGGCCATGGTCGTGCGGTTCAACCCTGCCGTCCTCGCGCTGACACGGAGAGGGGGAACGCCGGCCATGGGCTGGCGCCAGCCGGACCTGTGGCGCGCGCGGGCTTGGCCGGCCAATAACCGGCCATGCCCCTCCGCAGCAGTCGCGCCGCGCGCAAGAGGTGGCCACTGACACCATTGACACAGGAATCCAGGGCTGCGTGAGGGCTCACCTGGCGAATAAGCCGCGCTAGCGCCGGCAGCGGAAGACGCTGTACAGCGTGGCGCGGCGCGGGCCGATGCTCGGCAGGTGGCGGACCGCTTCGACCTGAAAGTGGCGCCGCAGCTCGTGCTCGATGTCGGAGCGCGCGGACAGGTGGTGCTCGTCGATCTCGTGAAAGCCGATGGCGCGGAACAGCAGGTCCATCACCCAGCCGGAGGCGGGGACGCCGATCACGGCCAGGCCGTGGGGGCGCAGGACACGATGGAACTCGGCGACGGCCGCCGCTAGCTGCGTGTCGTGCAGGTGCTCCAGGGTACTGATGCAGACCACGGCGTCGAAGCTCGCGTCGGCGTAGGCCAGGGAGCAGACGTCTCCTACCATCAACGAGGCGGGCGTGCTCTCCGCATGAAGCATGGACGCGACCAGGTCGGTGCGCTGGTGGCGATCGACGGCGTAGACCTCGCCGGCACGAACCGCAAGGCTGCGCAGCAGGATACCGCTGCCGTATCCCGCCTCCAGGATGCGCTGGTAGGGCCCGGCGCCGAGCAAGTCCAGGGCCATCTCCAGCCGCCGGCGGTAGAACCAAGCCGTCAGGGGCGCGTAGTAGTACGGCAGCGGGTCCGAATGATCGACCTGGCGGATGTGCTCGCGGCGAGGCAGGAGCAGGGCATGGCCGGCGGCTGCGACCACCCGTCCGTCGTACGATGGCGCGCCATCGGCTCCGGCTGCGGCACGGTACGTCACAATCGTGTGTCCCGTCTCTCGAACGGAGCCGCGCCCCGCGCGGCAGCAGGCACCGCTGTGTCGCTTCCCGCGTTCCGGCGCGCACGCTTCAATAGGCTTCAACCGTGGCGCCGTCACCGTAACCCGCACTTAGCACAGTCGGCGCTCCCAAAGGGAGACAGGGCTCGTCGCTCGCCCATAGGGAGAGGGAACCCCTCGCTGGTGCCGGGGAAAGGCCACCAATGCCAGTGGCCGTTGCCACCACCTTGGCCAGGCCAACAGCATCGCCAAGGGCTGATGGGGAGAGGCCGACCAATGCCAGCGGCCGTTGCCACAGCGGTTCGGCTAGCCGATCGGCACGCCTAGCTCGGACAGGGCGAACCAGATGCGGTAGGTGCCGGTCACGCGGGGCCCCGAAGGGCCAGCCAGCCGGTCAGTGTGCCACGCTCGTCCGTCAAAGAACCAGCTTCCCTGGTCTCGCAGCGGGTCCACTCGGACGTCGCTGTGCCCGGCAATAGACAGGCGGGGGTCCAGCGCGGTCGGAGAGAGCTCGACGCGTGCGACGGGCGCCATGGCTAACACGTCGCGGGGCACGCGCATGAGCCAGCGGGCCGCGCCGTCGCCGACGTAGCCCGGGTTCTGGGGCTCGTTCTTCAAGACGCCCAGCCGCCGCCCGTTGATGGTCACCTCGAAGCCGGCCTGTCCCTTATAGTCGCTGCCCAGGTCGACCCGTAACCAGATATCGCTATCTGGCCAGGCAGCCGGCACAGGGATGTACTTGGCGACCGCCTGGTCAAGATCGGTGAAGACCAGGCGCCAGCGAGCGCCATTGGTCTCCGCTCCTGGAGCGCCAACGAGAGGCGCGTGAGGGAAGAGCAGCGGCCACAGGCCCTGCAGGACGGCAAGCGTGGCCACCGCCTCACCTGCCAACAGCGCGACTGCCGGACGGGCCCAGGCCACGCCACCGACCAGGGCGATGGCCAGCAGCAGCAGCAGAAACCAGTAGGTGTTCAGTGCGAGCGCTACGGGAGAGCCGGCAAACCCCAGGGACAGCGCCGCGATGCCCACGGTGGCGAGGCGAAGCACAGTCCAAACGGTCGAGATCACTACCAGTCTCTCCTGGAAGGTGTGGTCGACCCACATGGCCGACGGTGCCTTCTGGGTCCGCGCCCCGGCACCAAACGCTCTGTCGGCCGTTCCCGGCATGTGGCGGAAGGCGAGGGCCGGCACGATGGCGGGACACGGGATTCTACTGACGCCTCGTTCTCGCCGACCGGCGGGCGTCCGTTGCGAGACTGCACCTTGCCTGATCGAGCAGGCCGATGGATGATGTCACTGCGCGGCGACAATGGACGCCGGTCGCCTGCACGCACTGGCGACCGGCGGTGATGGCGGCTGTTCTCAGTCTGGCGCTCGTGCTCGCACAGCTCGCCGTCCATCTGGACGAGGGCGGATGGCAGGCGAAGGGCGCGCTCTACGATATGGCCGGCCTGGAAGGGCACCTGGTGGAGTGGGAGTGGCATCACGTGGGACAAACCGTCGGCCTGATCGAGGGCAAGATCGAGGCGCCGGCGGCGATCAGTAGCCAGAATATGTATCGCTTCACCGGCGCGTACGCCATTGCCCTCGCGCGCAAGCTCTCCGGCGGCCTGTACGCGCCTTCGGTCATGGCCGTGCTGCTGTTCTGGCTGGCTGCAGCCTGGGCAGCGTATACCCTCTCCCTCCTGGCGACGCGCTCTGGCGACGCGGCGCTGGCCGGGGCGGTGCTGACGTCCAGCGCGCCTGGCTTCATCGCCTACCTCTCCAACGTAGACGCTCATCCGGCGGCGTACGCTGCCGTGGCCGTCTGGCTGGCGGCGATCGAACGGCTGGGCGTATTCGATCCCTGTGGATCGCTGCGAAGCGGCTGGCTTCGGCCGGTATGGGCCGGGCTCACCCTGTGCGTGGTGGGGTACACGATGGAGGTGGCCTATCCACTCCTGCTCTTCGCTTGGCTGTTCTACGGGCTCGAAGGGGCGTACCGGCGGGCAGCGAACCAGGCGCTCCTGCGGCTGGCGCTGTTGAGTGCGGGCTTCGCGCTCCCCTACTTCGGCTTCCGGCTGCTCGTGGAGCAGGGGCTGATGCTCCAGATAGTGGCGTTCAACGAGCCGTTCGCGCGCCTGTCGGAGCAGGCCGCGAACATCGGAGCCTGCGGCCTGCGGACGTGGCTTACCACTCAGGTGGGCGGCCTGGTTACGCGGTGGCTGCCGGCCTTTCCGTTGCCTCTCTCAGTCCTGGCCCTGATCGGGGCGGCCTCGGTACCCCTCCGGTGGCTGCTGTGGACCGGCGCTCTGATGGCGTCGTTCGCGGTCGCACTGCTGCTGACGAAAGTAGCCGTCCGTGAGGTGCACCTCATGCATCCGGCCATCTTCGTGCTCGCCGCCGCCGGCGCCGCGCGCCTGGCGGAGACCGTGGCGCGGCGCGTGGCAGCCGGCGCAGGTCCCCGCGTTGAAGGCGCCGTTCGGCATGCGGTGCTGGGCGCCGCCCTGCTCATCGTCCTGGCAGCGGTGAATGCAGACCTCTGGGGGGACTACTATCTGCCGGCACGCTGGTTCCACGTCCAATAGCCGGCGCGGCACGAAAGGCACGGCTGCTCCTGCATGATCACCGGCGCGAAGGGGCCGGGGGCGGACGTCGCGCGTTGTATGCTGTGACCCGCCAATGGGCGTCGCGACCTGCCAGCATCCAGCCGGAATGGCTCCGCCGGGGCGTGCCACGTCTGCGCCCCCGCCGGCCGCCGGCGCCCCGCTGGAGCCGGCAGGCGTGCCTGCCACAAGCGGCCAGCCGAACACACGCGACGCACGCGCGCTCGCAGGCTTCTCGGCCACCGACGCCGCGCGGCACGCCCCCGGCCTGCTGCGCCTGGCCGGCACGCTGGAGCGTGGCCCCCTGGTGGCTGCCGCTGTGGTGGGAGGAGCGGTGCTGCAGGCTGCGCTGAACGCTGCCCCCACTGCGGAGTGGGTGCCGGCGGTCCACCTCGCCGCGCGGGCCGCTCTCGCCTGCTGGATCGTGCTGACCCTCGGGAGTGTGGCGGGCCAGATGCTCGCGCCGGCCGCGGGGCCCGCCGATGGCGCACTCGACGGGCGGGCAGGCCGCTATCTGGTGGCGCCGGCGGGCGGGGCGGTCCACGCCGGCCAGCTCGAATCCGAGCACCGACCCTTTCTGAGCGCCGGCTGGATCACCCTGGCCACGCTCGTGCTCCTGTCGGCCGCGTTGCAGCGGGCACCGGCCCGTCTGGCCCTGAACGCCGCCGGATATCTGGCGGTGGTGGGCCCGCTGGTCTGGATCGTTGGGCGACGGGCGGGCCGGCTGCCGGCAGCGCGGGCCGCCCTGGCCTGCTCGGTACTGGCGCTTGCAGTCACTCACGTCAATCTCCCCAGGCAGACGGCCTTCGACTACGTGATGGCGCGGGAGGAATCGCCGTTTCGCTGGTCCGTGGGCTGGCCGGCCGACGGGTGGGTCCTGCGCCATGAGATCCGGCTGCCGGAGCCGGCGGGAGGTCGCGCCGCACAGCTCACCGTCCTGCTGGCCGCCCGGTACGATGGCGCAGCACAGGTCTTTGCCGCCGTCAATGGCCGTGATCTGGGGCCAATGCGGCTGGGGGCTGACCGGAAGGGGATGTACGTCGACGTCCCCGCGTCGGCCATCGCTGGAGCGACGCGCCTGAGGTTTGAGCTGCGCCAGGCGCCGGTCGATCCGGCCCTGCGCATCGTCGCCCAGCGCTGGTCGGCAGGGGCGACGCTCGGCGGGGCCGCGAGCAGCTTCTTTGACACCCGCACGTGGTGGCCGGGGACGTTCAACGACGTGACCGCCCAGCGCCAGCCCGGGGTCTACGTCGTCGAGCTCACGCTGCGGTGAGGCGGGCCATGGGCATACGACCTGCTGCAGGCATCGTTCGTCGGGCCGGCCCTGGAGCGGGACCGCTGCTCGTCTACGTGGCCCTGGCGATCCTTCCGGTCGCGCTCGCCCTGCCGCGGCTCGTCACGGGCCCCTGGTATCACACCCACACGCCTGCTGGGGTCCGTCTGCTCGACGGCTGGCCAATCGCCTGGGAGTCGACGTACTACCTGATGCACTTTCCGACCTTCCTGGCGGACCAGCGACCGGACGGCGTCCCGTTCACATCCGTCCACTACCGGACGCTCCCCAACCTCTACCTGGCCACTGTCGTCTACGCCGTCACCGGCAGCCCCTTCTGGTCGATGGCCCTGGTGGACTGGCTCTTCTGGTCCGTTGGCGGTGTAGCGGGGTACCACGCGGCCATGCGCCTGGGGGCGAGGCCACCGGCAGCGGTGCTGGGGGCGCTGCTCATCGTCGCCGCGCCCTTGTTTGCCGGCAGCATCTGGCGGATCGACCTGCGCCTCGGCAACTCGGCCAGCATGGCCCTGGGGCTGTGGGCGGCGCTGGCGCTTTTCGACGAGGTGCGGGACCCGCGCCGGCTGGCCCTTGGCCTCGGGGCGGTGCTCTTCTGGCTCAGCCTGAACTACCAGTACCAGTGGATCCTGGCCCCCATGCTGGTCGTCTTGGCTGTGACCAGTGCGCGCCTGGGACGCCGCACGGGGCTGGGGGTGGTGGCGGGGGCGATCGCCGTGTACGTGGCGTCCACACTGGCCCTGAAGGCCGTCCTGGGGCTCGCCGTCCCCAATCCCCCTAGCGAGGGCAACGAGATTGTGGCCCAGGCGGAGGAGCTGGCGCTGGCTCGGCTGGCCGGCATTCGCTCCCCCGCCCAGCTCTTTGGCCTGCTCCCGGGCTGGTACCACGTGCAGCTGATGGTCGAGGCCTATCACCCCGCCGTCTTCGCCGCCGGTGTCGCCGGCCTGTGGCTGCTGCCGGCCCGCACGCGCTGGCTGTGGCTGGCCGCCACCCTGGCGACGCTTGGCGCGACCGCCTTCTATCCGTATCCCTGGCTGGCCATGAGCGCCTACCCGCTGACGTACACCGGCGCCGGCATGGCCTGTCTCGCCGCCGGATCGTACGTCGCGCGCGGGCTGGGGGCAGTGCTTCGCGCGCGCCCGACGGCGGCTACAGCGCAGGCACGGCCGGTCGGACGGCTGGGCTGGCCGGTGGCGCTCTGCCTGGCCGTGGCGCTGGCGGCGCTGACGAACCTGGACCTTGCCGGTGACTACCGGTTTCTGCTGCGGTGGTGGGACTATTGGGAGCGACTGATCTTCTGACTGGCACGCGTAGGACGATGATTCCGCTGCACGTTCCGGAGCTAGGACCGGAGGACTGGGAGGCCGTCCGGACGGCGGTCCAGGAAGGGCACATCGTCGGTAATGGCGTCATCTGCAGCCGCGTCCAGGCGTACATGGCGGACGCGCTCCCCGCGCGCCACGTGCTCCTGACCACGTCCTGCACGCACGCGCTGGAGATGGCCATGCTGGCCATCGATCTGCGGCCCGGCGATGAGGTGATCCTGCCGAGCTTTACATTCTCATCGACCGCCAACGCGGTCGTCCTGCGTGGCGCGCTCCCCGTCTTTGCCGACATCGATGACGACACGCTGACGCTCGATCCGAGTGACGTGGAGGCGCGGATCACGTCACGCACGCGGGCGATCATCCCCGTGCACTACGCTGGCGTGATCAACGGGATGAAGGAGCTGGCCGATCTGGCGGCACGGCATGGCCTCTTCGTCGTGGAGGACGCCGCCCAGGCGTGGGGCAGCGCTTACGAAGGGAAGCGAGCGGGCGTGCTGGGCCACATTGGCTGCTTCTCCTTCCACGCCACGAAGAACGTGACCTGCGGGGAAGGCGGCGCCTTCGTGACCAACGACGACCACCTCTTCCGCGCCGCCGAGGTCATTCTGGAGAAGGGGACCAACCGCAGCGCCTTCATGCGTGGCGAGGTGGAGCGATATACGTGGGTGGGCCCCGGTAGCAGCTACGTGCTGTCAGACATCCTGGCGGCGCTCCTGCTCAGCCAGCTCCGGAAGGCGGAACAGATCACGATGCGGCGCCGTGAGCTGGCCTCACGCTACCTGGAGGGGCTCCGTCCCCTGGAGCGCGCGGGGCTGCTCCGCCTGCCCGTCATTCCGGCCGGCAACGAGTGGAACGCGCACAGCTTCGCTATCCGGCTCACCGATCCGGCGCGCCGCGACGGCGTGATCGCGCAGCTACGCGCCGCCGGCATCGGGGCGGCCATCCACTTCGTCCCGCTGCACTCGTCTCCCTTCTGGCAACGGATGGCAGGGGCGGCGCAGGACCCGCTCCCCCGCACCGATGCCGCCGCCGCCGCGCTGATCCGTCTCCCCTTATACGGGGGGCTCACGGTGGCGGAGCAGGATCGGGTGATCGACGCCGTCATCGCCACCGTCGCGTGCGTGCCGGCCGGGACGTGACCGGCTGGTATCGTTTGGCGCGCATATCCACCGCACACGACCGGGACTTCTGTTGTTCGGAGTAGAGCTTGGAACTGAACCGCCTGGCGCCTCCGCCCGCCCTGCAGCCCGACGCGATCCAGCTTTCGCTGGTGCTGCCCTGCTACCGCGAGGTGGAGCACATTGACGTCAGCGTGCCCCGCATCCTGCGGGTGCTCGCGGACCTGCCATTTGCCAGCGAAATCATCTTCGTGGACGACGCCAGCCCAGACGATACAGTGGCCCACCTAGAGCGCCTGCGCCTGGCCTACGCCCCCTGGCCGATGCGCCTGCTGCGCCATGCCACGAACCAGGGGCGGGGCGCGGCCGTGACCACCGGGTTCCGCGCCGCCCGCGGGCGCTGGGTTGGCTTCATCGACGTGGACCTGGAGGTGCCGCCCGACTACATCGCCGTCTGCTGCCGCATCCTGGACGAGGGCTGGGACGTGTGCATCGGCAGCCGCTACTATCCCGCGACGCTAGGCGCCCTGCCCCGATTCCTGGCCAGCACGATCTACCGCAAGCTGGCCTGGCGGGTGCTGGGTCTGCCCCAGATCGACAGTGAAAGCGGGTACAAGTTCTTCGTGCGGGAGCGTGTGCTCCCCCTGCTGGACCGCACGGTCAGCCGGCATTGGTTCTGGGACACGGAGATCGTGGTGGAGAGCTACCTGGCCGGTCTGCGCGTGGCGCACACCCCGTGTCTGCACCTGCGCCGCACCGATAAGACGTCTACAGTGCGGCTGGTACGGGATTCGCTCTACTTTGTGCGTGAGCTGTGGCGGTTACGGCGCGACCTGGCGCGGCGGGGCGAGCCGCGCCGCGCCGTCCCCCCACCGGCGCTGGTGCGGCCCATCGCCCACCGGAACCTGGTCACGCGCGCCTCCACGACCGGCTGGCAGGTTGCAGACGACGGTCATCCGACGCGCGGTGCCGGCGCAGGCACGGCCGGCGGTCTCAGCGTGGAGCGCGCGACAGACGGCAACGGCCGTGCCGTCTCACCGCGAGCGCCCCGAACCGACACCGACGTGGATCAGGTCGACGCGGCGGGCCGCCCCCTGCGGTAGCGCCCTGGCCTGCTGTGAAACCCGCCGCCCGCTCCCAAGCCAGCCGACCGCGCTGAAACCCGCCAGCACCCAGCGATGAGCACGCACCTGACCGACCTGGCTCACAGTGTTCGTAGTGATCGCAGCGATCATAGCGGACGGACCCTGGACCGCTCCCACGCCGCCGGAACGCCGTGACCACCACCGCCAGCCCGCCGCCTGCTCCGTCCGCCGCTGCCCCACCGCCGGCGGCGAGCCTGTCCTTCCCTGATCTCGAACGCCGGCTGGAGCAGGCGCTGGGCGGGCTGGCCGGCGAGCTGGGCCGGCGGCCGGAGGCGCTGCGGGCCTTGCTCTCAGCGCCACGGGCGCGCGCGCTCCTGGATGGCATGGCGCGCCGCGTTGGACCCCTGGCCGGCCGGCGCATCCTGGAGATCGGGAGTGGCTGCGGGCTCGCGCTGGCGCTGGCCAACTGCGAATATGGCGCCGATGCCTGGGGCGTCGACCCGGCCAGCGCCGGCTACGGGGGCGTGGCCGGCATCGCCCGCCACGTGCTACACCGCTGTGGCGTCAGCCCGGCGCGCCTGCTGTGTGCGCCGGGCGAGGCGCTCCCGTTTCCGCCGTCCAGCTTTGACGTGGTCTGCTCGTTTTACGTCCTGGAGCACGTGCAGCATCTGGAGCGTGTACTGGGCGAGGCGGCCCGCGTTCTGCGCGCCGGTGGCTACCTCTACGCCGTCCTTCCCAACTACGGGTCCGTCTGGGAGGGCCACTACGGCATCCCCTGGGCACCGCACCTGCCCATGGCGGCCGCCCGCTGGTACGTGCGCCTGCTGGGGCGTTCCGACCGCCCGCTGGACGCGATCCAGCTCACGACGGTGGGGACGGTGGCGCGTGCCCTGGCCGGCGTGGGCGGGTTGCGGATCGAAGGGCTGGGGATGGCCGAGTTCGAAGAGCGGCTCCGTCACGGCGCGACGGCCGACCTCGACACCGCGCGCCGCCTGGCGCCGGTCTTGCGTCTCCTGGGCAGGCCACCGGTGCGCTGGCTGGTGCTAGGCGCGGTGCGACGGTTCAGGCTGTGGACGCCGCTGGTCGTGGTGGCGCGCCGCGAGGCGGAAGGGAGCCACGATGGACGCCAGTAGCCGTGCCATTGCCAGGTTGTACGACGCCCAGGGCCTGAGGATCCGCGCTTACGTTTACCTGCGGCTGGCGCTCAACCTGCTCAAGGCGGAGCAATTTGACGCACTGCTGCCCGCCCAAGGGCAGGTGGTGGACTTCGGCTGCGGCTACGGCCTGCTGGCCAACTACCTCTCCCTGGTCGCGCCGTGCCGGATGGTGCTCGGCATTGACGCCGACCTGCGCCGGATCAAGGTGGCGCAGGCGACCGTGGGCGCACGGCGCAACATCCGCTTCGAGTGCGGGGACGCGGCGACGGTGGCGCTGCCGCCGCTCTCTGGCGCGGTGATGACCGACTTCCTGCATCACCTGCCAATGGCCGTACAGAGCGGGGTGTTGCGCTCGGTGATGGCGGCGCTCGAGCCTGAGGGGGTCTTGCTCATCCGCGAGGTGAACCCGGCGCACCGTCCGCGCTGGAAGTACTGGTGCAGCGTGCTGGCCGAGCTGGCGATGTATCCTGATCCGCGCGCGATCAAGCTCCGTAACCGCCGGCCGGAGGAGCTCGTCGCTGAGCTCCGTTCCCTGGGCGCAGAGGTCGAGGTCTCGATGGCGGATCGCCGCTCCCCGTTTGCCGCCATCCTGTACGTCTGCCGGCGTCGCGCGAGGGGCGCAGGATGCTCGCGGCCGGTCGCGGCGGGCGAGGGAAGCGTAGGGTGATGTCCGGATACGCTGTGACAGCGGCGCCCGCCTCAGCCAGGTCGGCTGCAGGGGCAAGAGGATCGAGAGGGTGATGTCCGTCATGTCCGTACCGGCTGCGGGGTACTGGCGATCACACGCCAGGACCTGGCGGAGCTTCTACGCCAGGGGCGGGCTGCGCCCCGGCGCCCTGGTGGCCCGCTTCGTCGCCAGCCGCCAGCGGGCGCTGGAAGGGCTCCTGGCGGCCGGCACGGGGACGGAGACCTTGATCGACGTGGGCTGCGGCAGCGGCGAGGTGCTGGCCGCGCTCCGTCCCCGCGTGGGCCGGGCGATCGGCATTGATCTGTCGCGACCGCTGCTTGAGCTGGCGCGTGCGGAATGCCCCCAGGCGCCGCTGGCCGAGGCCGATGCCCACCACCTTCCGTTCCCTGACGGCGCCGGCCACATCATTCTGGCCGTCGGACTGCTGGATTACGTGGAGCGGCCTCGCCGCGTGCTCGCTGAGCTGGCGCGCGCCACGGCCCCTGGGGGACGGGTTCTGCTGACGTACCCGCAGCGCCCGTCGCCGTTCTGGTGGCTGCGCCGTGGCTGGGGCGCCCGGCTGCGATGGTGGCTGTTCCGCCTGCCGCCGATCCAGAATGCGGTGACCTGGGGGGAGCTCCAACAGGCCCTGTCGGCCGCCGGCCTAGTGGTGCGCTCGCACCGCAGCCTGTGGGGCGCGTCGTGGCTAGTGGAGGCCGAACGGCCGGCGTAGGCCTGGCAGCCGCCCCCGGCTGGCGCGGTGTACCGTTTGTACCTGTGCTGATGCTCTAGATCTGGACGAGAAGCACCCCAGTGCCACGGCCAGTGCTACGGCCAATGCATGCCACAGCCCCGCCTGCGGGCGCTGCAGCGGCGCAGCGCGCCGGCCACGGCTCCCTGCCCGCGCCTGATGGCGGAGACACCCCATCCGGTGTGGGCGGGGGCACGCCTCTTCTCGGGGGAGAGCCGCGTGGCCGGTGGCCCGCCATGGCCGGCGCCGCCGTGGCCGGCGTCGTGCTGGCCGCGCTGGCGGTCGAACCGGCCTGGCCCGCCCACCTGGTGACCAGCCTGCTCTGGTTCGGCGGCTTCTGGCGCCCGCTGGCCGTACCGTGCAGTCTGGCCATAGCCGGCGCGGCGCTCATCGCCAACACGCTGGCTCCCGGCGCCACCTGGCAGAAGGCCAGGGACGCCCGGCGCGCGCTCCGAAGGCCCATTCTGGCCGCCCTGGCCATCGTCGTCGGCGGCGCGTCGTTTGCCTACGCCGCGGGACTGCTGGTCGGTGGCACCGCCGTCCGCGCGCTGGTCCTGCTCGCGCTGCAGCTGGCGCTCTTCCCCGGGGCGATGGCGGTGGCCACAGGACTGGCGCTGGCAGGGGCCATCCTGGCGGCCGATGCGCGCCGGCAACCCTTTCTGGATTGGCTGCTCGCCCTGTGGCGCCGGCGGCCGCGCCAGGTGGAGCGTGCCGTGGGCGATGCCTGGCCGGCGCTGGCGGCTGCGGGGGCAGCGGCGGTCGTTGCCGCCGCCGTGCTTCCCACGGCGATGCAGGGCTGGGGACGCGCCGACCCGCCCGACGCGCGCCAGTACAACTTCTATAGCTCGTTCTTCAACTACGCCATCAGTGCGGACCGGATTGAGCAGCGCGACGGCTATGAGCTCGGGCTGCGGGGCCTGACCCTGCCCCCTGGGCGCAGCGGCTCCATCGTCTTCCGCCTGGACCGGACACCGGACTCGCTCGTCATCCTCAAGGCGAACTTCTACAACCGCCGCTTCGACGGCGAAGGCGGGCCGGCGGACGTCTTCACCAACGCCCTGGAGCTTTCGACGGATGAGGGCCGGACGTACCGCACCGTGCTGGCGGATACCTCGCTCGGTGAGGTGATTGGCCGGAGCGAGGTCAACCTGACGCCACTGCTCGGTGACAGCCGCACCTACTACCTGCGGTTCCGCGCCACGAACACGACCAGCGCGGAGGTGACTGTCCTGCCCTCCATCGTGGTCAGCACGGTGGTTGATCCGCTGACGCTGCCTGATCCCCTCTTCCCGATCGTGCCCTACGCCGCCGGCACGGCGCTCGTGGCGGGGGCCATTGGGCGATGGTGGGAGCTGGAACGGCGCGCGGCGGCGCTCGTGGCGGCTGCGGTCGCAAGCGGGGGCGCGGTGCTCGCAGCGGCCGCCTTCCGCGTCGCCGGGGGCGATGCCTCAGCGACCGGACCGGCCACGGGCTGGCTTCAGGGGAGCGACGCACCGGCGGTGCAGTCCGCGCTGCTGGCGGCGCGTAGTACGTTTGCCGCAGCGGTCGCGCTGCTGGCGCTGGGGTGGCTCGTTCGGCGTGGGCGCCGCGCCCATGGGCGGGACTGGCCCTGGGGCGGCCACGGCGTACCCTGGCTGGTCGTCGCTACTGTGCTGGTTGCCCTCGTGGCCGTCGACGCGCGCTGGACGCACCTGATGCGCGTGCGCCATGAGTTCCTGCTGCCGGACGCCCAAGGCTATCAGGCCATTGCGGAGGCCTTCCCGCAGAAGCTGGCCCGCTACGAGGGGCAACGCTCATCTGGTCTGCTCGATGCGCTCTATAATGCCGGCTTCGACGGCAAGGCGAGCGTGGCCGCGGTGTTCTATGCCGGTGGGAACAATGGCCGCGAGCCGCTGTGGCCGGCCACCCTGCGCCTGGTGTTCAACGTGCTTGGCTCCTCCGCCTTTCACACGCGCCTCACTTCGCTCTTGCTGGGGACGCTGGTGGCGGCGCTGACGTGCGTGCTGGGCTGGCGCCTCGTGCACCCGCTGGTAGGCCTCACCGCCGGCCTGCTGGTGGCGCTCCATCCGCCCAGCATCGCCAATGACGTCTCCGGCCTGCGGGAGCCGCTGGTCAGCGCCCTGCTTTTGGTCCTGGTGGGCAGCCTGCTGGCCGCCAGGACCGGCAAGCAGCCGGCGCCGTGGCCCCGCCTCGTGGCGGCGGGCGTCGCCGGGGGTGGGCTGGTGCTCGTGCGGGCCGACATGCTGGTGCTGGCGGGGCTGATCATCACCGGCGTGGCGGCTGCCCAGAGGTGGCCGTGGCGCCGGTGGCTGGCGACGGTGGGTCTGGTGGCGGTGCTTGCCGGCCCGATGTACGTTGGGTATGCCTTTACGCACGATGACCCGTTCTATCCAGGGACGTACGGCGCGACGGTGAACCGCAATCTAGAGTTCCCCGACAAGATGGGCACGCCTGGCTTCCCAAGCCCGCAGGCATATGCCGCCAACTGGGCGGCCGGGCCACCGATCTCCCCGATGCAGTACTTCTTTGGGGCAGAGTTCACGGCCTTCCGGCGCGAGTACCTGCACCGCGTGCCGGAGTTCTTCCCCGGCGAGCGCCTGCTCCCACCGTTCATCGCCTACTCAGTGCGCGGGTTTGTGCGCGTGTTTCCGTCCATTCTCTTCGAGCGCCAGGGTGTGTTGCTCCCCCTCTGCGTCGCGGGTGTGGCGCTCCTCCTGCTTGCGAGGCGCTGGGCGGTGCCGTTCGCCCTGGTCATCTCCCTGGCGCCCTTCTATGCGTTTCTGGCCGGCGTGCCCAATCCCTGGGTCTTCCCCGGGCGGTACGCCCTGCACGCCCTGCCGTACGCTGAGATGGCCGTCGCCTTTGGGATGTGGGGCGTCCCGCTGTGGCTGGCCGGCCGCGTGGCCAGCCGGTGGGCACAGGGGCAGCCTGCAGCGGTGGCCGGCCACGACGCACGGGCGGCGGTCAGCGCGCGATGACCGCCGCGCCGGCCGAGGCCACCAATCGACCACGAGAAGAGCACCGTAAAGGAATGATCGAGCTTCGCCGACTGATGGGATGGGCAGGGGAAGCCCGCGAGACCGACCTGATCCACCGCGCGGACCGCCGGCACCTGCTGGTGCTGGCCGCCGCGATTGTGGCCAGCGTCACGCTGCGCCTGCTGACGTGGAGCCCGATTGCGGACGGGGGCCACGAGCGGTACGTTCGGGTGGCCGTGGTCGGCGCAGTGAGCGCGGCCATCGTCTGGTGGCTAGTGCGCCTCCAGACGGCGCCGGGGAGCCGCCTGCCGCTGCTGTGCGCCGGGGCCGTTCTGCTCTCCGGAGACGCGATCCACTACGTCCGGCTGGCCCACCCCATCAGCCATGGCGGGCCGATCGTGTCCTTCACCGCGTCGTTCGCCGACGAGGCGTCCGCCCGCCGGCACCTGGAGTTCGAAACCAGTGGGGCGGGGCGGGTCGTGTTCGAGCGCGGCGGGGTGCGCCTGGAGAGCCCCCCGAACGCCACCGCCTACCTGCGGCCCCGCCTGCCGGCGCCGGCTGACCCGCGCAGCAAGTGGTGGCTACCGGTGGGGCTGCTGGAGCGGGAGCGGGTGGAGACGCTCACGTGGCGGGCGAGCGTCACCCGTACGGGCGACTGGTACGTGGTGGCCGAGATCCGGCGTCTACTGATCCAGGCGGTGCCGTACGGCATTCACATCACCTACCCTGATCCCCAGAACGTGCTGCGCGGCCATGAGATCCAGCATCCACTCGGGCGGGATGGCCAGGTGCACACGTGGCAGGTGGTGCGAGACAGCCGGGAGCTGATCTTGACGATCGACGGAGCGCGCGTCTGGTCGGCGCCGCAGCGAGACCCGCTCGACCAGATCAGGCTGGGCGAGACGAAGGCCGATCCTCAGCACGGCGGGAGCATGCGGGTGGAGGCCCTGTCCTACCACACCACACTGGAGCGGCCGTGAGGCGCGACGCACCGCCCGCGCCGGTGGCCGACCGCCGGCCGCCGGATCAGGCCGGCGTACCGGCCAAGGCGCTAGGTTCGCGCCAGCCTGGAGCCGCCCGACCAGCCCGGCCAGGCAGTCCCATCTCAGGGTATGCCCCGCCGCTCGTTGGGGCGGCGCCGCAGGCGCGGTCCTCGTCTCTGGAATGGACCTGGCAGCGGATCGCCCGCTATGGGGCGCCCCTCTGGCTGGCCTTCCTGGCGCTGCTCTGCGTCCTCCAGACGGTCACGCACGCAGGCAGCCGCAACGGCTTTCTCGAAAGCAGCCGGCCTCTCTACAGCCGGTATGGCGCGCCGGACGCATCGGCTTCCGAAGGCTACGTCACGTGGGTGGGCACCGTGCCGGTGCTCTTCGACTCCACGTCGTTTCTCACGCTGGCCGCAATGTTCCTCGGTGAGCGAGGGCCGGAGGGCAGCGGCATCCTGGACCATCGCGCGGCCTACGCCTACCTGGCGTCTCTGCACGTGCCATGGGCCGGCCCCTACTGGGGCTTCCTGGCGGTAAACGTGGCTTTCTGGTGGGGCGCCGCGGCCGCCATGTGGTGGCTGGTGCGCCGGCGCTTCGGCAGCCCGCCTCTGGCGTACGCCACGTCGTTCCTCGTCGCCACGGGGAACGGCTTCATCTTCATGGCCGGCCTTCCCATGTCCTACCTGGCGGCCTACGCCAGCATGGCGCTGCTCCTGGCGCTGGCGGAGCGCCTGCAGGTCTTTACCACTGGCGGCACGCTCCGCGCCTGGCTGGCGCTGGGGTGGGGTGGGGGCGTGGCCGCCACCCTGTACTTCGCCCACATTCCCGCCATCATCTTCTGGTGGATCTATGGGCTCTCCCGTGTGCCGTGGCGCTATCTGGCGACGGCGACCGCCGTCACGCTTGCGGTGGCGGCGTCTTGGATGCTCTTTGGCAAGCACGTGGTCGGCCTGGGCTTCGCCACCGACAACACGTCCGTCCTAGACTCGGCCATCCTGGGCTGGGTGAGGCACCTGGGTGAGCCATGGACGGCCATCGTGACCTATTTCCGCTTCGCGCCCGTCTTCCGGACGCTATTGGGCGCGTTCCCCTGGCCCTGGTGGCCCCTGGCAACCGCCGGCCTGCTTGCCAGCCAGCGCGACGAGCGGGAATGGCTGATGGCCGTGATCATGGCGGGGCTGATCCCCACCGTGGTCATCCTGTCCTTGCTGCCGCTTTCCCGCGCCAGCTATTACATGTATCCCGCCGTCTACGTGCTGGCGGCGCGGGGGGCGCTGGTGCTGGGCCGGGCCACCGGACGGCTTGCCGCCCACCTGGCACTGCCGGCGCCCCTGCACCGGCCGGCGGCAGCCGCGGTGGCGGCGCTTTGTCTGGCAGGGCTGGCCATGGCTGGGAACCTGGATCTGCTGGGCTATCAGCACTTTAACGCCCGCTTCCACTTCACCCCGGGACTGGAATGATGGCGCCGGCGGCCATAACAGCGGCTCCGTTCTCAGCTCCTCCGGCCAGCGGGCGCTTCCGACCAGGGACGGCAAGCGGGCGAGCCATCGGGGCCATCAGCGTGATCGCCACAGCGCTCGGCTTGCTGATCGCAGTGGCCGGCACACGCAGCACGGCACCTGAGGTGTCCCCGTGGCCTCGGTTCTGGGCAACGGCGTATTTCATCGTGCTGCTGTGGCCGGCTGGGCTGGCGCTCGTGGGCTGGCTGGCCGGGCTCCGTGTGCAGGCCGCTGCCAGTCTGCTTCTCGCCGCGCTGACCATCGGGCAGCAGCTCGGCTACGGGTCAATGGGGCCACCCGCCCTGGTACGGTGGTCCACGACGCTCGCCCAGCCCGGCGACGCCGTCCGCCAGCGCATTGCGCTGCCCGCGCGGGGCGACCGTGCCTGGGAAAGCGCCTGGCGCCGCGCCAGCCGCGCCGCCGTCTCCATCTGTACCTGGGAGGCGGTGGCGCCGGAGGCGGGAGTGATGGTCAGCCTCAACAGTGGCCCGCCGGTCCCGCTCCACACGCTGCCCCGCGGCGGCCGCCCCGAGGGGTGGGGCTGGTACGCGCTGGAGGTCTCGCCCGCCGATCTGGGCGCGGGCCCCTCCCTGGAAGTGGTGGTCCGGCGCGAGGGAAGAGATGGGCCGCCGGCCCGCCTGTGCGGCGGGCGGGATGACCCTGCGCGGCCCGGCGCGGGCGGCAGCGCTCGCTGGCTGAATGGGCGGTGGACCGCCGACGACCTGTCCGACTATCCGCTCCCGCCGCTCAATGCACGCCCGATGCCGGGCCGGTATTACATTGAGCTCCGCTTCTTCGACGTAGCCGGCCACCCCAGCGTCGCCATCTGGTATTGAGAGCGATGGTGGCTCGTGAACAGATGGACCAGTCCCTTGCCGGCAGGGCGCACCGCCTGCCCGGCCGGCGCGTTGAAGAACGATGGGCGGCTGGCCTGCACGACGCACGACCGGCAGCCTGCTCGCTCCCTCTGGGAGAGGGCTCCGCTGACGATGACTGCGGGCCAGGCGCAGGGAAGGGGATCGCCGCGCGCTGGCATGGGTTCGCCGCCGACGACGGGCCAGCATTTGACTCCGCCATCCTTGGATGGGTAAGGGTATGAGCAGACGCCGGTTCGATCCAGCCGCTACGGCCGCGGCGGGCGCCTTGGCCCTGGTCGTGTGGTCGGAGGGCGCTCATCCGCTGGGCCACGATCGGGTACGTATCTGGGCCGATGCCCTGGTCAATGAATGGTTCATCTGGTTTACCGTACTCTACGTGGCCCTGATCGGATGCGCCGGCCTCCGCACGCGCCTGCCGGCACTGCTGGGCAGAGCGGGCCTGCGCGGCGCAGAGCGCCGCGGCCCAGCGACCGGCTCTGCTTCAGCCAGGGTTACGTAATCATCATCAGCCAGGATAGGCGACCCCGTTGAGCATAGCGACACCACCCCACCAGCGACATCGGGCCCAGGATTCCCCGCTCTCGGGGAGCCTTCCACCAAGGATCGACGCCATCTCCCTGCCCGCCGCTTCCCCGGTGCTGCAGCTGCGGCTGGAGCGGTCGCGGCGCGCCGCCGCCCACTTCGATCGCTACGCCGCTACGCGGGCCAGATGGAAGGCGCGCAATCGCTATTACCACGCGACGCTGGAACGACTGGCGCGCCGGACCATCCCGCCCGGCGCCCGTGTCCTCGAGCTCGGGTGCGGCACCGGCGATCTGCTGGCGGGGGTGCAACCCAGCTTTGGAGTGGGGATCGACCTGAGCGAGGGCATGGTGCGCGAGGCGCGGCGGCGCTACGGGGGCCAAGCAGAGACGGAGGGGCGCCTGCACTTCCTTCGGGCAGACGCCCAGTCCATCCCGTTTCATTGCACGTTCGACTACGTCATCTGCTCCGACCTGCTGGGCCATCTGGACGACATCCAGCTCATGCTGGCCGGCCTGCACCGCGTCTGCACCCCCCAGACCAAAATCCTGATCACCTACTGGAACTTCGCCTGGCAGCTCCCGCTGATGGCGGCCGAGCGACTGGGCCTGAAGATGCCCGAGGACCAGCAGAACTGGCTGGGTATGGCCGACGTCGACAATCTGCTGCGGCTCACCGACTTCGCGACCCTCGACCGCGGGACCACCCTGCTCGTACCAAAGCCGGTGCCCGTCCTGGCGCCGCTCTTGAATGAGCTGGGCATTCGTCTCCCCTTCCTGCGCACCATGGGGCTGATCACCTACTGGGTGGCCAGGCCACTGCCGGCACCGCTGGCCGAGCCGCTCACGTGCTCGGTGATCGTGCCCTGCCGCAACGAGGAGGACAACATTGCCGCCTGCGTAGAGCGCCTGCCTCCGCTGGGCGCGCACACCGAGCTGATCTTCGTCGATGGCGCGTCCACCGACCGCACCAGAGAGCGGATCCTGGAGCAGATTCGACGATATGCCGGCCGGCGCGACATCAAGCTGCTTGACCAGGTCCCCGACCCGCAGGCGCCGCCTCCCCCCGAGCTGGCGCCGTTCGCGGCAACCACTGCGGTGCCTCCCCCAGGGCTGGCGCCGTTTGCGACAACGGCGGCGGCGCCGCAGGCGGCGCGGGGCATGGCTCCTCAGGACGGTGGGGCGAGCGGGAGGCCGGCCGCCCCCGCGGCAGCGCGCCAGCCGGCAGCGGGCCAGACCGCCGCTGAAGCGGGGAAGCCGGCGCCGCCGGTCAAGATGCTCCGGCTGGGCAAGGGCGATGCGGTGCGCAAGGGCTTTGCCGCCGCCAGCGGCGACGTGCTCTTCATCCTGGACGCCGACCTCACCGTCCCGCCGGAAGATCTCCCCAAGTTTCTGGCGCCGATCGCCACGGGGAAGGCGGACTTCGTCAACGGCACGCGCCTGGTCTATCCGCTGGAGGACGAGGCGATGCGGCCGATCAACCTGATCGGCAACAAGTTCTTCAGCGTGCTCTTCACCTGGCTGCTGGACCAGCGGATCAAGGACACCCTGTGCGGGACGAAGGTGCTGCGCAAGCGTGACTACGAGCGCATCGCGGCGAACCGGTCGTACTTTGGCGACTTCGACCCGTTTGGCGACTTCGACCTCCTGTTCGGCGCGGCCAGGCTCGGACTGCGGATCGTCGAGGTGCCCGTACGCTACCGGCGGCGCACCGCCGGCTACTCAAAGGTCCAGGTCTACAAGCATGGGCTCTTGCTGCTGCGGATGAGCCTGATCGCCTTCCGCCGGCTGAAGCTGGCGCGTTGGGTGGAACGGCTCCGCTCCCTCCGGCGCGGCCAGTGAGACCAGTCGGGCGCCACTGCCGCGACCGAGCCAAGCGGGCGCTGGCCAAGGACCCCGACGGTCGCTCCGCCTCCGCCGCCGATATGGGACAGGCGCTCAGGCAGGCGCTCGACGTAGCCGGCGCCGACGCTGCCCCTCCCCGACCGCCGGTGGCCTGAGCGCCGGCCAGATCGCCTCGCCCCGTTCGCACGTGGCCCGCCGCTCGGTACCCTTGAGCCGCCATGGTTACGCGACTGCGGACGCAGCACGCCCCAGCCCCCCAGCGCCCGTCCTGGTCGGGGGACCCGCCGTCCATCCTGCACGCTCTCATCGACGCCTGCCGGCGCGCCCCGCAGAAGGCCTGCATCGTCTTCGAGGGCCGGCGCTACACCTACGCGGACGTTCTCCGGCGGGCCGCTGGCTGGGCCGGCGCGATGCGCGCCAGCGGCCTGCGGCCGGGCGAGCGCGTCGCCCTCTACCTGGAGAACTGCCCCGACCTCCTCTTCGCCTATCTGGGCGCCCACCTGGCAGGGGCCATCGTCGTGCCGGTGAACGTGCAGTACCGCCAGGTGGAGCTGCGCCACATCTTCAGCGATGCCGGCGTCCGGTTGTGCGTCACCGATGCCGAGCGGGTGGCCGAGCTCCAGCGCGTCGCCCCCGAGCTACCGGCGCTGGAACTGGTGGTAGTCGTCCCAGCGAAGGACGAAGGGCCGGAAGCCGGACCGCGAGCGGGCGGGACTCTTGGTCCGGCGGCGGACGACGGACCTCAGCGCCGGCAGGGCGACCTCCGTCTCTGTGCCGGCCCGTCGTTTCTGGCCACCGCCAGCGGGGGGGCCGAAAACCCCGGCGCCTGGCCCCTGCCCCGGCCGGACGACGTGGCGCTGATCGCCTACACCTCGGGCACCACCGGGCGCGCCAAGGGGGCCATGCTCACCCACGGCAACCTGGCTGCCAATAGCGTGGCCGTCACCACTGCCTGGCGCTGGACCGCCGACGACGTCCTGCTTCTAGCGCTCCCGCTCTTCCACATCCACGGGCTGGGCGTGGGGTGGCACGGCACGGTCGTGGCGGGGAGCACGGTCGAGCTGCGCCGGCGCTTCGACGCGGCGGAGGTCTACGACACCCTGCTCCAGGGCACGGTGACCATGTTCTTTGGCGTGCCCACGATGTACACGCGCCTGATCGCCGAAGCCAGGCGCCGCGCGGAGCGCCCCGCGCCCATCCGCCTCTACGTCTCCGGCTCGGCGCCGCTCAGCGTGCAGACCTTCGAGGAGTTCGAGCGCCTGTTCGGGCAGTGCATCCTGGAACGCTACGGCATGACCGAGACGATCATGAACCTGACCAACCCGTATGATGGGGAGCGGCGCCCCGGCACGGTGGGCCTGCCCTTCCCGGGGCAGGAGGCGCGGGTGGTGGACCTCCAGACCCGCCGGCCCGTGCCGGACGGGACCGTGGGCGAGATCCAGGTGCGCGGGCCACACGTCTTTAAGGGCTACTGGCAGAACCCGCAGGCCACCGCCGAGGCGTTCGACGACGAAGGCTGGTTCAATACCGGCGATCTGGGGTGGCGCAGCCCCGACGGCTACTTCACCATCTCCGGCCGCGCGAAGGAGCTGATCATCAGCGGGGGCTACAACATCTACCCGCGGGAGGTGGAGGAGGTCCTGGCCACGCATCCCGGCATCGCCGAGGCCGCCGTGCTCGGCCTGCCGGACCCCGAGTATGGCGAGCAGGTCGTCGCCGCCGTCGTGCGCCGGCCGCGAGCCGACGTCACCGCCGAGGCGCTGGTCGACTTCTGCCGCGAGCGCCTGGCCAGCTACAAGAAGCCCCGCCGGGTCGTTTTTCTTGACGCGCTACCGCGCAATGCCCTGGGCAAGGTCCAGAAGCACGTGCTGCGCGCGCAGCTCGCGGCGGGCCACTAACCCCGATCCCGGTGGAGACGGCCGGCCGTTTCATCCGGCGCTGGCGCCCCAACGGGGCATGACGGCTCATTGGCAAGCGGCGTCCTCACCGCCGCCCACTCCGCGGGCTCCGGCTCTCCAAAAGGCAGAAGGAACGCCTCACCGGCCCCGTACCGCTCGCGCCCGGTCCCGATCCTGGCCTCACGGCCGGCGATGGCCGCCCGCTTCCATGGGACACCAGGCGATGCCCCGCTATGCCCCGCCCCGCAGCCGGCGTAGGATCTCCTCCTGCTGCTTGCGCGCCCGCTCGCTCGCCAGGGTCGTGCGTGGCGGGGCCGGCGCCACGATCTTCGGCGCCGCCGGCAGCTCGGGAGGAGGCGGGATACGGCGCCGGCGCGTGGCCCGCTCCTTCGCCTCCGGAGGCGGTTCCAGCAACCCCATCAGCGAGGCGGTGGCCGTGCCGCTGGCGCGGTCCAGCTGCGTGATCCGCACGGGCTGCATCGCCCCCTTTTCCATCAGCTCCCGCACCTTGGGCATGGACTTGGCCGGGATCTCCGACAGGGGAATGAACGCTGGCTCGCCGCTCTCCAACTGGATGTCCGCCAGCACGCCCCCGCGGACCATGCGCGTGATCACGCCTTCCACCACCATCCCGGGGCGGAGGTGTGCCAGGCGGCGGCGCGGGAGCTTGGCGGCGGGGTGGTCCGGCGGGACCGTAGCGGGGGGATGGCGCCGTTGCATGCTCTGCTCGTACAAGGATGATAGCAACCTGGAGCGCCTGCGCCGCCCGCGCCGGCGCGGGCATGCGCAACATATCCGGATCAGCGGCCGCAGGAGACCTCACCTCCTTCGGCCGGGGCCGCGCCACACCGGCCTCTTGCCCCGCCCCCCTCTCCGACACGGAGAGAGGGAACGACGGTCATGGGGAGAGGGCGTCACCCGCGGCGGCCCCGCCGTCCCCGCTCCGACGCGGAGAGGGGGACGACGGCCATAGCCCCGCGCTATCCGGACCTGTCGCGCACGGCCCGTCCCCGGGTCCAGGCGGAGAGCTAGCAGGAGACGGTCCCCGCGTTGGGGTGGGGCGCGGGGCAGGTCCGGGCCGTCGTCAAGCCTGGCCGCGCGGTTCGGGGCGCAGGCCGCGGGCAACGAAGATGGCCTCGGCGCCCTGCTTGCGCATCAGACGGACGGCCTGCTCGATGCGCCCTTCATCCGTGCTGCACACGGTCAGCACCGGCTGGCCGGCCGCAATCCGCTCGGCAAATGCCTCCAGCTGGTCCGCCGGCAGCCCCAGCGACGCGAGCGCCCCCGCGGTCCCACCCAGGGCGGCGCCCGTGGCCCCGGCGATGGCCGCCGCGTGGTTCGGCCGACCCAGCACCCACACGCCCCCGCCGGGGGCCGGCTCTAGAGGAATGCGGAATGTCTTGACGCCCACCAGCCATTTGGAGAGGTCGCCCAGCAGAAACGGCGTCAGGATCGAGTTATACCCCGCCATCAGCGCGGCGGGGCTCGGCGGCGGCCGGTGCGGGTCGATCACGTCCAGCAGCCACTCGATGGGGTTGAAGCCCCGCCGGCGGTGCGCCGCCAGGATCGTCTCCAGGCCTTCCGCCGTCGTCGGATCGGCCTCCAGGGGGATGGCGAAGCCGACGATGTCTTCCGTGGCGCGCGCCGCCCGCAGCGCCCGCAGGACGGCCAGCAAGCCGTCCAGGGTCTTGAAGGCCCCGCCGGCCACACTCGCGGCGGGGGCCGTCGGGATCGCCGCGCCGCGGCTCGGGCGGGCCGCACGGTCAGGCGCCACCGGCGCTTCCACGGCAGTCATGCGGCAGCTCCGGCCGCAGCGGCGGCCCTGGCGCCGGCAGGCTCCCGCGCCCCGGCGCGCTCCTTGGCGCGCTGCGCCGCCCGCTGCTTCATGCGGTAGAGGTAGCGCGCCTCCAGCAGCCGGCGCGCCCGCGCCGGCTTATCGGGGTCAATGGAGACCATCGCCAGCAGCGAGTTCGGCTCGATGTCGTAGTAGCTCATCCAGTCGGCCAGATCGACGGCCCGCGCGTCGTCGTCCAGCGCCTGCTCCTGCTCCAGTTGCCAGAGGTAGAGGGCAGTGAGATCAGGCGGGCGGCGGCCGTGGGTCTCGAAGTAGCGGTCAACCATCGCCTGGAACTCGTGGATGTGGTCGTAGTAGTACTTCGGCGACTGCTCCATGCAGGCCGTGGCCCGGCGCTCCGCCGGCACGCGCCCGCCCACCGAGCGCCAGGCGCTCAGATTCAGAAACCCCATCGCTCTCTCACCGAATGCCGGCCAGATTCTAGCGCTTCAGGCTGATGGCTACGCCATCGCGGATGGGCACGATGCACGTCTCCAACTGGGGATGCGTCATCAGGCGCCGGTTGTACTCGGCGATGCCGGCGGCCGCGCCAGCCGGCGCCGCGTCGGCCACCTGGCCCCCGCACAGGACGTTGTCGCTCAGCAGCACGCCTCCGCGCCGCAGCAGGGGCAGGCTCAGCTCGAGAAAGCGCACCTGGTTCGGCACGCCCCCCGTCTCGCCCGCTCCCGAGCGCAACAGGTCGTTGAAGATCAGATCGTATGCCTCCGCCTCCAGTCGCGGCAGGATCTCCAGCGCATTGCCCCGCAGCAGCGTGACCCGCCCGGCGGCGCGGCTGCGGCGGAAGTTCTGCTCCGCGATGGCCGCTCGCTCCGGATCAAGCTCGATCGTCTCGATCGTGGCGCCAAACGGCTCCGTGGCGGCCGCCAGCCACAGGGCTGAATATCCCGTGCACGCCCCCAGCTCCAGGATGCGCCTGGGGCGGCTCAGC
This sequence comes from Chloroflexota bacterium, assembly GCA_034437795.1. Lineage (GTDB taxonomy): Bacteria > Chloroflexota > UBA11872 > UBA12225 > UBA12225 > DAOTTI01. The sequence continues at coordinate 32,961 of DAOTTI010000175.1, forward strand.
CCCGCCAGCACGTACAGGAAGCGCCCCTCGATCGGGCCGACGATGGGCAGGCGATTGGCTCGGGCGTGGGCCTCCACCTCCGCCAGCAGCGGATCGCGCGGCGGCAGGACGCTCTCGATGTACTGTTCGATATAGGGGGCGGTAATCGGTTCTGGCATGGTGGTCGTCCTTCGGGCTAGAGGGCTACCGCGTTACAGGGCGACGCGGCGTCCAGGCTGGACCTGTGTCGCTCCCGTGCGGTGCTGCGCCACGGGTGCACGTGGTCCGTGTGAAGCCGGCACTCTGCGGGATTGCGCGGGAAGGCCCCTGGGCCCAGCGTGTGGGGGGCGTGCTGCGCTGCGGTGCAGGGGCTCGAGGATGAGAGAGGGTATCGACCAGATCCGCACCAGACGGCACGTGCCGCGCTGCAGCACCGGTCGGCGGGGGGAAGGGGCATCTACGAGATCCGCACCTCGCGCCGTGTACGCGACGACTCTTCACAGGCGTTCAGCACGGCCACGATGTGGCGGGCCTGCTCCACGCTGACGGCCTCAGGGGCATCCTGCTCGATGCACTCGATCAGCTTGGCCAGCTCCACCGTGGCCGTGTCCACCCGCTCCAGGGGGACCTCCTGCCACTGGCCGGCCCGCTCGCCCGGCACGGTCCGGAAGAGCTGCCGGCGGTCGACCACCTTGAGCATGGCCTCGGTGCAGCTGATCTCGATCACGCCACCGCTCTGCTCGATGCCCGCGCCGGGCTTATCCTTGAACCCCGTGTGGGCGATGGTACATGGCACGCCGTTCTCCAGCTCCAGGTAAGCCATGGCGCAATCGTCGGCCCCAATGGCGTGGTAGCGAGTACCCACGAAGGCCTTTACCGCCGCCACGCGGCTGTTAAGGATGAACGTCAGCCGGTCCACCATGTGCGCGCCGTTCATCAGCCACATGCCCCCGCCCTTCGCGCGGTCCAGAAACCACGCCGGGCGCCCCGCCAGGCCGAACGGCTTGTACCACTCGTCTGTGGCCAGCACCGGCTCTCCCACCTCGCCGGACTGGATCAGCTCACGCGCGCGGACGTTGGGCGCCAGGAACTGCTCCGTATGGCCGGTGAAGAGCTTCACGCCGTGCCGGCGCGCCGCCTCGATCATCCGGTCGCACTCCTCCACGGTGTCCGCCATCGGCTTCTCCACCAGGATGTGCTTGCCGGCCTGCGCCGCCTCGATCGCCACCGGGCAGTGCAGGAAGTGGGGCAGGCACAGCACGACGATCTGAATGTCATCGCGCTCGAGCAGACGGTGGTAATCAGGGACCACGTCGCACCCCCACCGCTCGGCAAAGGCCCGTCCTCGCGCCTCATCGACCTCGCTGGCCGCAACCAGCGTGGCGCGGGGGACATTGCGCGCGGCCCGCGCATGCGCGCCGGAGATGCGTCCCGTCCCGATGATGCCGACCCCGTACGTCTTCGTCGCCACGGCCATCCTGTGCGATCCTTCCTTTCCCTCACTCGCCTTCCGATAGGAGGGTGCTCTGGGCCACCTCCATGACACGCGCTCGCGCGCTCCGCACCTGCACGTCTGACGGCCCGCTGGCGCCGGGAGGCGCCGTCTGCGACATCACGGCGCGCATCGCCGACTCGATCTCCTCCGCCAGCCGCGGCCGGACGGACCGCAGCAGGCGCGCCTTTAGCTCCTCGTCGGCCGTGGCAAAGGCGTAAGCCAGGTCGATAATGTGGACCCGCGCGGCCAATTGCCGGAGGACCTCGTCGCTGACGCGGGCAAGATCCTCAAAGGTACGGATCCGGCCGCCGAATGTGTCTAGCTGTGCCATGGCGCCCACCTCGTGTGGAGAAAGAGGGTACCAGTCCTACCAGGACTCCCGCTTGCCCGCGCCTCAGGGGTGCGCCGGGGGCCTGGACGGGCCCTACCCCTTGGCCGCCCGCCCTGATGCGGGGACGCGGGGACGCGGGGACGCGGGGAGAGCCCTCACCCCCTTTGGTCGCGCTCGCGCCGGGAGGGAGGACGTCACCCCCTTCGGCCGGGGCCGCGCTGCACCCCCTGCCCTACCCATCCCTGCCGTGCGGCTGGGCCCCGCCGCCCCGTCTCCATGTCGGAGAGGGGGAACGACGGGCATGGGGCGAGGACATTGCCCACACTGCCTGCGCCGCTCCCGCTCCCATTAGGGAGTTGAGTTCCGGACGGCGAGCGAGGCAACTGCTGACACACTGGTAGCGCCGGTGCACCTCAGGGAAGCGGAACGCCAGCGCCGCACGGTAATGGCTGGCGATCGACACAGGAACCCAGGTGCTGCAATTGAAACCGGCTCTAGCCGCCCGCGCCCGTCGAGCCCGCTTGCGCGGGCTTGGCCGGCTGTGGCCGGACCAGTTCAGCGGCCGGTGGGCGCGGCTGACACGTGACGTGTTGGGAAGGAGAACTCTCGGTGAAGCCCTCGCCCTCGCCCTCTCCCCTAGGGAGAGGGAACTTTCGGTGGAGCCCGCCCGCTGGCCCACTCCCTGTCAGAGAGGGGACTGGTGGCTGGCTGTGAATAGCGCAGGCTAGAAGCAGGCGCGGTAGAGGGCGGCGATCTCTTCCGCCGTCGCCGGGCGCGGGTTATGCGCGGGGCTGCCGCTGGCGATGGCGTCCTCCGCCATCTGCTCGACCACCGCCTCGAGCGCCTGGCGGGTCACGCCAAGGCGGCGCAGCGACGGCACGTCCAGGCCGGCGCAGAGGTCGTCGATGGCGCGCACGGCGGCGGCTGCGCCGTCCGCGGGCGAGGCGTCGGCCACCGGCTGGCCGAGGGCCAGGGCGACATCGCGATACCGTTCCGGCGCCGCGGCGGCGCTATAGGCGCAGACGCGCGCCAGCATCACGGCGTTGGCCAGGCCATGTGGCACGCCGAAGTAGGCGCCGAGCGGGCGGGCCATGCCGTGGACCAGGGCCACCGACGCGTTGCAGAAGGCGATGCCCGCCTCTAGCGCTGCCACCGACATCTCGACGCGGGCGGCACGGTCGGCCGGCTGCCGGTAGGCTACAGGGAGGGCGCGGCCGATGCGCCGGATGGCCGAGAGGGCCAGCGGATCGGTCAGCGGCTGCGCGCGGCGCGAGACGTAGGCCTCGATGGCGTGCGTCAGGGCGTCGATGCCGGTGGAGACGGTCGGCTGTGGCGGCAGGCCGATGGTCAGCTCGGGGTCGGCGACGGCGATGTCCGGCAGCAGGCGCCAGCTGCTGATCAGCATCTTGCGGTGGCGATCCTGGTCGGTGATGGCGGCGTAGCGCGTCACCTCGCTGCCGGTGCCGGCAGTGGTGGCGACGCAGGCCAGGGGCAGGCGCTCGCCGGGGATCCGCTCTGTTCCCTCGTAGCGGGTGATTGGCCCGGGCTGGCAGGCGAGCACGGCCACCGCCTTGGCGGTGTCCATCGGGCTTCCCCCGCCGAGGCCGATAACGACGTCGGCGCCTGCTTGGACGAGGTCGGCCAGGGCGCGCTCCACCATAGCCACGGTCGGCTCGGCTGTGACGCCGTCGTGCACGGCCACGTTGAGGCCGGCCTGGCGGAGGTGCGTCACCACCGCTTGGGCGGCCGGCAAGGCCAGGACCTGCGGATCGCTGACGAGAAAGGCCCGCCGATAGCCTCGCCCCTGCAGGACAGCGCCCAGCTCTCTAGCGCAGCCAAAGCCAGTAAGGACCAGCGGCGGGACGCGGAACTCAGCCATGGGCAGTAGCGTAGCACGCGCCCCCGCGCTGGCGCCGGCAGTAGACTTGCAGTGTGGCTGAGGAAGGCACCTCGTATGGCGAGCGCTTGCTGCGGAGCGCGGCAGTGGCGCAGGCGGCGTCGGCGATCCAGGCGGACGTGCGCGCCCAGCTTGCGGCTGCGCTGCATGGGCCGTTTGCCGGCGCCCTGGCGGCCGGCGCGCCGCCGGCGCACGTCGAAGCGCCGACCGCGGCTGAGGCCAGCCTGCTGCTTGGCGCTGAGATCCCGCGCCGCTTTATCGCCGCCGGCGGGGCCCTGAGCGTGGCCTATGCCGCGCTGGCCGAAGGGGATGAGACGCGCACCGCCGGCGCCCTGCTCTGCGCCGAGCGCATCCTGTTCCCCGACGACCCAGAGGGGGCGGCGCGGATGGCGGGGGCCGTGCGGGCTGCGCTACGCCATCTGGACACGGAGCCAGCCGCATCTGCGACGGAAGCCGGCGAACGCCCGCAGGACGTGGAGGCAATGCAGCGGAGCGTGGCTGCCCTGGCGGCGGCGCTGGAGCGTGCCTTTGCAGGGGCGGCCGGCCATCTGGAGGCAGCCTCGCTCGGTGCGCGTTCCTGGCTGGCCGCGACCGGCGGTGCCGGTCCGGCTTCCGGCGCGCGCCACACCCAGTTCGGTCCCTTCCTGGACGGCCTGGTGCGCTGGGCGTTCTTCACCGAGGCAGCGCTGGAGGGCATTCGCGCTGACGACTGGGCGCGGGTCGGCGCCGCCCTGGTGGCCGCTCGCTGGGACGTACGCCGCGGGGGTGGCGACTTCTACGTGCCGCCGGTCTCGGGGCATGACGCCAGGGCCGGCTACGAGTAGCGGTGCACGGTCGCCTCGCCTGGACTATTGACGAGCGGAGCCCTCCCCGCCGCCCGCTGCGCGGGCCCCCGCTCTCCCGCGGGGAGACGGAATTCCTCGCTGGCCTTAGGGCGTTAGGGCGTGAGGTCGAACCGCCAGTAGCTCAGCGCCGTCCGCCCCAGCAGGTAGGCGCGGTCCTCAGGGCTGGCCATGGGGATAATCTGGGCGGCGAAGCGCAGGGCATTGTGGTAGCCCTCGCGGAAGCTCACCGGCGGGAAGTCCGAGCCCCACATGATCCGGCGCGGGCCAAAGTGCTCCAGCGCCAGCTCCACGAAGCGAAGCGTATCCAGGTAGGGGGCCCAGGGCAGCGTGGTGAAGGCATAGAACCCGCTCGCCTTAAGCGCCACGTGTGGATAGCGCGCCAGGCTCAGCGCCCGCCGGTACGTCTCGAACGGCTCCGGCTCCTCCGGATCGGGGTGGGCGAGATGCTCGATGTGCAGCCTGGCCCGCGTGAACCGCTCCGCGACGCCGGCCATCTCCGCGGAGGCCAGGTCACGGAGCGATCCCGCCACGGAGACGTTGAGGCCTAGCTCATCGGCGCGGCGCCAGAGCGCGCCGGCGCCCGGTGCCCCCGAGAAGAGGTCGTGCAGGTACAGCCGGACCCCTTGCACGGCGGGGGAGCGCTCCACCCAGCGAGAGAGTTGATCGGCGGCCTCCGGCTGCGTGGCGTCTACCAGGCAGGCCACGGCGAAGCGGCCGGGGAAGCGTTGCGCGCACTCGATCAGGTAGGTGTTGTCGAACTGGCCGGCGTGCTGCACCAGGACGGCGTGATCGACGCGGTGGCGGAACATCTGGTCGAGCAGCGATTCGATCGGCTCATACTTGGTCAGTCCGGCATGGACGTGCGTATCCACGACGCGGCCGGCAGGGTACTGGCTCATGCCGGTGAGTGTACGCGCTACGCGCCGTCACGCGACGCGACAGGACGAAGGACCAAAGCGGGGTGTATTCGTCCTTCGTTCGGCCCTGCGGGGCGCAACCAGTTATCCCGGGTGGCGGAGCCTCCACCATGGGCACAGCAATACACCAAACCACCCCGGTGGAAGGCGTAGCCAGTTATCCCGCATGGCGGAGCCCTCACCGCCGCCCGCTGCGCGGGCTCCCGCTCTCTCACGGGGAGAGGGAACGTAACGTCGCCTCGTCCGGAAGAAGTGGTTGCACCTGCCCCGCGGACGGTGGCGACCTGGCCCACGTGTGCGCAAGGAAAGGCTACACGCGCGATTGCTCGCGCCTGGCCAGGGCCTCCTGGACCCGTTGCACCAGTTCATCCACGTCGAACGGCTTGGCCACGACGGCCTGCACGCCGAGGCGCTCCGGTGGCTCATCGGCGGCGCTGACGTGGCCGGTGCAGCCAATGATGGGCCCGCCCCGGCTCAGGCGCCGGAGAGCTTCCAGATGGGGCCAGGGCTCGCCTGGCACGTACTGTGGGGCGAGATAATCGGCGATGACGACGTCGTAGGCGCCGCAGGCTGCCTCGGGGAACGGGGCAATGTCAGACCGATAGCCGGCCTCGTCCAGGACGGACGCCATTAGCTGGGCTAGTACCTCGTCGTCCTCGACGATCAAGATACGGCGCCCACCCTCAATCGACCACAATGCTGACTTCCTCTCTGCTCGGCCTGCTGGGCCGGCTCAGCTACGGCTGCCCGGTGGGGGCTCTGGACACCGCCCGCGGCTGCCCCGGGGTCGTTCCTGGCCTTACCTGGGCGCGGTGGGTCGGCAGACTACGTCTCAAGCATAGCACCCCCATCCTCTTCTAACGCCGCCGCCCGCCGCCGGATAGATTTCATGTCTGTGCCTAGTGGTGTATCGGTCACATGCCATCGCGGGCGCGGGCGTCGGGGCGCCACCCGATGGCGAGCAGGAGCACCACGTTCGAGGTATCCACCATCCTTGGGTAACCGTTGGCCGACGTCACCGTTGCCTCTCGTTCGGTCGCCGGCGGCCACCGTCACTCTTGAGCCCGTGTCGCGCGGCTGGGCTGCGAGGTGGGGCTGTCGCCCCGAGGCAGATGCAAGGCGGATGGGATCAGAAGGCCTGGAGCCAGCGATCCAGCCAGGCGTAGGCGCGCTGGCGCATCTCGCTAGAAAAGCCGTGGCCGCCGGGATAGAGGCCCAGCTCCAGGCGCTCGGGGACGCCCTGGGCGCGATAGGCGGCGCGGGCGGTAGCGAAGGACTCGCGGACGCCATCCTGGGGAAAGATGCGGTCCTGCTCACCGTTCAGTGCGAGGAAGGCGCGCGGGGCCACCTCCGCCAGCAGGTCGCCGGTGTCGCCGTGCAGCAGCCAGCCCGGCACGTAGGCGCCAAAGTTGTGGTTGATCTCGTCGCGCAGCACGGCCTTCATCGAGGCGAAGCCGCACGACGACACAGCAGCCCGGACCCGCTCGTCGAGCGCCGCCAGGAAGAACGTCTGCTGGCCGCCCAGGGAGTGGCCAATGCAGCCCAGGCGGGCGCGATCCACCTCCGGCCGCATCTCCAGATAATCGAGCCCGCGCTGCATATCCCACACCAGCTTGGTCTGGAGGCAGGAGCCGAACAGGATGCGCTTGGTGAACTCGAACCGTTCGAACTGCTGCCCCGCCGTTTGCTCACGGGGCTGTTCCAGGTTCCCACGGTAGGGGCCGCGCTCCTCGAAACAGAGGGCGTCCGGCGCGAGCACGATGTAGCCCCGGCGGGCCAGTTCCAGGGCATAGGCCTGCTCGGGGTTGCCCGCCAGCCCCGCCACCTCGCTCTTGCCCAGGTGGAACTGGCCGGCGTGCTGGTGATGGGCAAAGATGGCCGGCCGGCGCTCGCCCGGCGCCAACCCCTTGGGCAGGAACAGGTAGGCCGGCACCCGGTCGCCCGGCTCCACCAGATAGCTCACCCGCTCGCGGATCACGTCGCCCAGATCGTCGCGCCGCTCCACGCGCGGCGCTAGCTCACAGGGCTCGGGCCAGCGGCCCAGGAGCCGGACCATCAGCTCACGAAATGCGCCCATTGCCGTGCTCACCCGCTCAGTAATCAACGTTCGGATCTTGGCTATGCCCTCTCAGTGCCCCAGGCGGCAGTGTGGCGCCCGTGTGGGAACCTGGGGAAGGTCTATTCTGGGTTCCTGTGGACGTGGCCGGCCACTCTCATGCCGCGCCGGTGTCCCGGAGGACATGGTCGATGAGCCATGAGTGGGGCCCTCACCCTCACCCTCTCCCAAAGGGAGACGGAGCTCTTCGCTGGGCGTGAATGCTCCGCGACAGCGGCCGACGGCGCGCCGAGCGCACAACGCACCAAAAGTTCCCCACTGGCCGACGGCGTACCGAAAGCTGCCACCGGAGAAGCGATCGCTACTCCTCCAGCGCCGGCCATGGATTACCGGCGAGGAACCCGCCGTCCACGGGGAAGGTCTGGCCGGTGACGTAGTCGGAGGCCTCGCTGGCGAGGTACACGGCCAGGGCGGCGAGGTCATCCACCTCGCCATAGTGGCCCTGGGGCACATGGGCCTCCACCCACTGGCGCCGGGCGGGGTTCATCGTGGCCGTCATCGGCGTCTCGATCCAGCCGGGGGCGATGGCGTTAACCCGCACGCCGTAGCGGGCCCACTCCACCGCCTGGAACCTCGTCAGGCCCAGCACCGCCGTCTTGGTGAGGCCGTAGAGGGAGAGGTCGGCGAACCCGCGGTAGCTGGTCATGCTGGCAATGTGGATGATCTTGCCCCAGCCGGCATGGCGCGCCACCAGCCGGCGGGTGAACTCCTGCGACGCGAAGTATGGTCCGCGCAGGTTGACGTCCAGGACGAAGTTCCAGTCGTCGAGCGTCACGTCCAGGATCGGCTTGCGCCGCGTGACGCCGGCGACGTTGGCCAGGATGGCTGGCTCGCCTAGCTCCGCCGCCGTGCGCTCCACCATGCGTCGGACCTGGGCCAGGTCCGCCACGTCGGTGGGGACGACGGCCGCCCGCCGCCCCACCTCGTGGATGCGGGCGGCCACCCGTTCCAGGTCGTGCACCGACCGCGCGGCGAGCGCGACGTCGGCCCCTGCCTCGGCGAAGGCGATGGCCAGTCCTTCACCGATCCCGTGGCTCGCGCCGGTGACGAGCGCCACCTTCCCATCCAGCCGGAGCCGCTGCAAGACGTTCATCAGGCGCGGATGGTAGCGCAGCCGCGCCCTGCACGCCCTGCTGGGCCGCGAGAGCCGGGGGCAGGACGTGCATCAGGCGCGGATGGTAACGCAGCTCCGCGCGGGCAGCGGGCCGGACGGCTGCTACTTCTTGGGCGGATTGTTGCGCTCGAAGTCGGCGCGCATCTGGTTCCAGAGCTGTACGCCCCGCTCTACCCCGTCCTTGGGGGTGAGGCTGCCGGCCATGACGTCGGAGATGACCTTGGTGAACTCGGTGCGCCAGAGATCGGACCAGGGCGCCTTGATGCCCGGCCGGGGCGAGGCGTTGACCATTACCTTGTTGTAGGCGTCGAGGTCGCCCCAGTCCTCCACCGACTTCTTCACGTCGGGGTCATCAGCCAGCGACTTGTAGCCGAAGTTGAGGCCCTGCTCGATCCACCAGCGCTTGGCGACAGTGTACTTGCCCTGGGCGTCCTTGCCGCCCAGGAAGTAGATCAGCTTCCACGATTCCAGCGGGTACCTGGTGGAGGCGGCGACGGCGTACTGGCGGCAGATGGCCGAGGTGCCGGTCTTGCCCGGGACGAAGCCGGGGTTGACGTAATTGAGGAGCTGCCCCGCCGCCGCCCCGCCGGCCTGCCCGCCGGCCACGGCCCCTGTGGCCTTACCGTTCAGTCGCTTGAGGTCGTAGAAGCTGGTCCAGCTAAAGCTCGACTTGCCGTTGTCGAAGGGCGCCTGCACCGTGGGATCGGAGCCGAAGATCTTGTCGCCGGTGTACATCTGGAAGAGACGCTCCACCATGTCCTTGAAGAGCGGGTCCTTGCCGAAGCTGGGCTGCAGGTCGTCGTCGAACATCCGCTTGCCGCTGGAGAGGTAGAGCACCTCTATCAGCCCCTCGCTGGGCGCGCCCCAGATGGGGAACTCCACGCCGTTGATCCGCTGGCGCTTGATCTGGAGCGCCTGGTTGCGGAGCTCGTCCATCGTGGCCGGCGGCCTGGCGAAGCCGGCCTGCCGGACGTGCTCCTTGTTGTACATGGCGATCTGGGGGCCGACGTAGTAGATGGTGCCGTACTTCTTGCCCTTGTAATGGGTCTGCTCCGCGACGAACGCGTACTCGTCGCGGTCGAGGTCCTTGGCCCCGGGGAACTTATCCAGCTCCAGGATCCACCTGGCCTCGGCCCACTCGGCGGCGTCCTCGTCGCGCATGTACATCGCGTCCAGGCGTTCGCCGGCCAGGAAGGCCGTGTTCATCCGCTTGCGGTACTCCGCGCAGCACGCGCCGGTCTCTGGCCCTTCCACCTTAATCCCGGGGTTCTCCTGCTCGAAGCGGTCCAGGTTATCGCGGACGATGTCCGGCCGGTAGTCCCACATGCTCAGCTTGATCGTCACCGGCCCTTTGGCGGGCGCGGGCTGGCCTGCGCGATCCGCGATGGGGCCGCAGGCTGCGAGGGCCGTGGTGCCGCTCAGCACCCCCAGGCCCAAGAGTACTCGCCGCCGGCGCAGGGCGTCACTCCTCATCGTTGTTCCCTCCTTTACTCGATGGAGATGCGTACTCGATGGAGATGCGCCGGAACTCCCGTGCGGCTCCGGCATCCCTCCCGTGCTCAATGGTGCTCGATGGTGACCGGGCACCACGCCAGGTCGCAGCCCCATGCTAGCATCTTCCGCGGCGGAAGGGAAGATGGCGAGCGCACCCCCCTGGCTCCCGCTCCGACGCGGGGACGCGGGGAGGCAGCCCTCACCCCCGGCCCCTCTCCCGCGTGCGGGAGAGGGGGGATAGACCTCACCCCCTAGCCCCCGCTCCGATGCGGAGACGGGAACGACGGGCCCTGGCGTGGCGCCAGCCGCAACGGTTGCGCACGACCAGCGCACAAACTGCGAAGAAGCGGCTCTCGTCCTGGCCTGCTTCCAGAGGGAGGGGGAAGTCCCTGCTGCTCGTGAATAGGCAAGGCTAGGAGCGGTACTTCAGGCTAGGAGCGGCCGAGCCTGGGGAACATGCGCGTGGCGTAGTTGCGGGCGGGCACGCCGAGCACGCGCAGGAAGCCTTCGGCGTCCGCATGGTCGAACGACCCGGCCCGTTCCATGGAGGCCTCGGCCGCGGCGTAGAGCGTGGCGGTCCTCTCCAGATCCGTCGCGCCTTCGAAGATGACGTTGCCTTTGTAGAGGCGCAGCGCGACCGTCCCGCCGACCAGCCTGGCGAACTGGTCCACCGCCGCCAGCGCTGCCGTGGTCCCCAGATCAAACCAGTAGCCCTGGTAGATCTGCACCGCCAGGTAGCGCGAGAGGTGGTCGAAGAGCTCCCGCGCGCGCCGGTCCAGGTAGAGCTGCAGCAGGAACTCATAGGCCTGGCCCAGCAGCTCCATGCCGGGCGCCTCGTACACGCCGCGGGACTTGATCCCCACGAAGCGGTTCTCGACTACGTGCCGCCCGATGCCTACTCCGTGCCGCCCTGCAATCGCGTTGGCGGCCTTGAACACGTCCACCAGGGACGAGGGACGGAGGACGGAGGACGCATGCGCGGTGGCGCCTACATCGGATTGGTCTTTCGTCATTCGTCCTTCGTCGATGGAGGCAGGTCGGCTATCGAGCGCCACCGGCCGGCCCGCCTCCCACCGGATATGCACGATCTCCGGCTCGTCCGGCGCATCCCAGGGCCAGACGCCCATCCCAGGGGTTACCAGCGTGGCGGACGTCTCCAGCTCCTCCAGGCGCCCCGCTTCATGGGTCAGGCCCAGCATGTTGGCGTCGGTCGAGTAGATCTGCTCCACGCTGGCCTTGATCGGCAGGCCAAAGCTCTGGGCGTACTCCACCATCTCCTTTCGTCCGCCGAACGTATCCAGCATCCTGGGATCGCGCCAGGGGGCGTAGACCTGGATGTCCGGCGCCAGCATGTTGGTGGCGAGCTGGAAGCGGACCTGGTCGTTGCCGCGGCCGGTGGCGCCGTGGAAGAGGATGGTGATGCCGTGCCGGCGCAAGGCGTCTACCGCCAGGCGGGTGGTCACGTAGCGGGCGATGGCGGTGGTGTTCCAGTAGCCGCCCTCGTACCTGGCCTGGGCCTGGATCACCTTGAGGCCCGCCTCCGCCAGCGGCTCCTGGCCGGGCAGGATGTAGGCCTCGGCCGCGCCGCAGGCCAGCATCCGCCGGCGCACCACCTCCAGGTCCGGCTCGTCCGGCTGGCCCAGGTCTACGGTGAAGCAGTAGGGCTCCGCCCCCTGGGACCGCAGCCAGTGGGTGATAGTGCAGCTATCGAGCCCGCCGGAGACGAGCCCGCCGATCCGCTTGCCTTTCAGGTCTTCCACGCGCATGGGTCAGGTAGTGATCAACTGGTGATCCGCTCGCTACGCTCGCCGTGATCAGGTGGTGATCAGGTGGTGGTCAAGTTGTAGCATGCGATGACCGCGTGATGACCACCGGGGGTGGGCCAAGGGTCCAGATGGCGCTGGGGTGGACCTTACCCCTTTCAGCCGGGGCCGCGCCACACCCCTGCCCCTCTCCCACACACGGGAGAGGGGGAACAACGAGGTAACCACTTGGGGCTCGGCGCCGCCGCCTCTCCGACGCGGAGAGGGGGGAACGATGCCTGGCTTGGAGTTATCCGGACCGTGTACGCGCGCCCGTGACCACTCACTACGTGCTCAGCACGCACTCACCACCTGGCCACTACTTTGATCAAGTAGTTGATCACTACTTTGATCAAGTAGTTGATCACTACTTTGATCAGTAATTGACGACCACGTGATCACGGCGAGCGCACCGAGCGTATCACCACCTGATCACTACTTGATCACCACCTGATCAACGCAAGATCGACGGGAGGATGCCCAGCTGCTCGCGGTATTTGGCCACGGTGCGCCGGGCGACGACGATCCCCATCTCCCCCAGCTTCTCGGCGATCTGCTCGTCGGTCAGGGGCTCCGTCTCGTGCTCGATGATGTCTTTGATCACGTCCTTGGCCGAGAGCGACGGCGTGAAGAAGTCGGAGAGGGGGATGACCTTGCCGGACGGGAGCATGACGTACTTGGAGGCAGTGGCGCGGGAGATAGTGGACTCGTGCACGCCGAGCTCGGCGGCGACCATAGCCCGCGTCAGGGGGCGGAGCTGGCGCACGCCCTTCTCCAGGAATTCGCTCTGGTAGTTCACCAGGAAGGCGACGATCCGCTGCAGCGTCTGCCGGCGCTGGTCGATGTTGGCCATGAACAGGCGGGCGCGGGCGACGTACTGCTGGATGTGCTTGCGCTCGGTCTCGTTCAGCTGGGAGTCGCCGCCCTGGGCCCGCATCAGGAGCTCGCGGTAGAGGGGATTGATGCGCAGGAAGAAGCGCTTGGACTCGACGACGTCGACCTCGTAGCCCTTGTCCCGCTTGGTGATGATCACGTCCGGCAGGACGTATCCCGAGGTGCTGGTGGCCGGCGCGCCCTGAGCGGGGAAGGGGTTGAGGTACTTCTTGATGAACTGCGCCGCCTCTGAGACGTCGCGGCTGCTGATCCGCATCTCCTGGGCGATGCGGCTGTACTTGTGCTCGCCCAGCTGCCCCAGGTGATGCTCGATGATCTCCCGCACGTGCGGGCACGAGACGCCCTGCTCCGCGAGATAGTCGACCTGCAGCAGCAGGCACTCGCGCAAGTCCCGCGCGCCTATGCCCACCGGCTCCTGCTGCTGCAGCTCTCGCAGGACCGCCTCCACCTCATCCACGCTGGCATCCAGGGCCCGCGCCGCCTCCTCCACCGTGCACTCGAGAAAGCCCCGCTCGTCCAGGTTGCCCACCAGGAACTCGGCGATCGGCATCTGCTCCGGCCGCAGGACGGCCCTCAGATCGTCGAGCAGGCGCTCGGCCAGCGACTTCTCTGAGGCGACGTGGATCATCGGATCGAACTCGTCGGCCGGGTCCCGCCGCGCGAGGGACGGCCCTTCCTCGTGGTAATAGTCATCGCGGTTGAAGAACTGCTCGGCGTCCGGCTTGGGCTGCTCCGGCTGCGGGGCCGCCTCGGCCATGCAGTGCGAGCAGACGTGTTTTTCCATCACCGCCCCACAGCGGGGGCAGGTCGGGCGTTCGATCAGGTCAAGCGCCGGGTTTTCAGCCAGCTCCTGCTGGATCAGCTCCTGGAGCTCCAACGAAGAGAGCTCCAGGACGTGGTTCATCGCCACCAGCCGTGGCGAGACCTTCATCTGGACCGTCGGGATCTGCGAGAGCTCCATCCCTTCCATCATCCGGCCCACCTCCGAGCCGTCACGGCGATGCGACCTCCATCTCTACTTGGCACAGGGGGCACCGGCCCCCTAAATGCAAGAATCGTGCCGCGCTTTTGGTCCAGTTCTTGCAGAGGCCGTGCCAACCTGGGCACGGCCCTGCGCGCCGGCCGCGAAAGCGGTCCGGCTATGGCTTGCCGAGCCCGCTGAAGCGGGGGCTCGTTCGCCCCGATCCGTCGCATGTCGCATGTGGTGCCTTTCGCCTGGCCCTCTGCGAGAGGGCGAGTAGCGACTACCAAGTAGCGAGGAGTGAGGAAGGAGCCCCCACCCTGACCGTCTCCCAGAGGGAGAGGGAATTCTTCCCCACAAGGAGCCCTCGCCCGGGCCTTCTCCCTTTGGGAGAAGGAACTCCTCTGTGCAGGCTCAGTCCTGGTCCTGCGGGGCGCTAGCGCGGCGGGTAGAGGTTACAAGGTTGGGCATTCCAGCCGCGGGTAAAGGCAGGGTAGCCCACAGGAACCGGGGTTAGCCGGCTGCGTCGGGGAGGGGCGCCGCCAGGCCGTATGCTTCGAGCTTCTGGTCGAGCTCGTCCTCTGCCAGGCCCAGGATGCGCGCGGCCGCGACCCGACTGCCGCCGGCCTCGCGGAGCGCAAACTGGAGGGCCCGCCGTTCCACCGTGGCCAGCAGGTCGTGCAGAGGCTGGCCGCGGCGTAGGGCCTGCTCGATGTCGAGCGGGCCGGCGGACGCTCCAGGCGCCGGCGCTTCCGTAAAGACGATGTGGTCCGGCATGATCGGCCCGCCCTGCGCCATCACCACGGCCCGCTCGATGACGTTCTCCAGCTCCCGCACGTTGCCCGGGTAATCGTGGCTGAGGATCTTCTCCACCGCTTCCTCCGAGATGCGCGACGGCACGCCGTTGAACCGGTACTTGTTCAGGAAGTGGAGCGTGAGGTTGCGCACGTCATCCAGGTTGGCGTCTTCGTGCCGGCGCTCGCGCAGGGGCGGGAGATGGATGGTGACGACGTTCAGGCGGTAATAGAGGTCCTCGCGGAAGTTGCCGCGCGCCACCTCGTCCGGCAGCCACTTGTTAGTGGCCGCGATCACGCGCACGTCCACCTTGATGGGGATGCTCCCGCCCACCCGCTCGAACTCGCGCTCCTGCAGCACGCGCAGCAGCTTGCGCTGGGTGCTGAGCGTCATCTCGCCGATCTCATCCAGGAAGATGGTGCCCTTGTGCGCCAGCTCGAAGCGCCCCTTGCGCTGGGCGATAGCAGTAGTGAAGGCCCCCTTCTCGTGGCCAAAGAGCTCGCTCTCCAGCAGCGTCTCGGGGAGAGTGGCGCAGGCCACCCTGATCAATGGCCCGACGCGCCGGTTGCTGGAGCGATGGATCTGCTCGGCGACGAGCTCCTTGCCTGTACCCGTCTCACCCAGGATCAGCACCGTCGCATCCGACTTGGCGATGCGGCCGATGGTCTTGAAGACTTCCAGCATCTTCGGATGGCGCCCCACCAGCCGCTCTGCCGGGTCGAAGCGGAGTTGCTCCTGGAGCTGGTGCACCTGTTGCTCCAGCGCCTGGTGCTCGAAGACGCGCTTGATGGTGAGCGAGAGCTCATCCAGGTCAAACGGCTTGGCGATGTAGTCGTACGCGCCCAGCTGCATGGCCTCGATGGCGGCCTGCGATGAGCCGGCTGCGGTGAAGATGATCGTTGGGATGTGCAGCTTCTCGGCGTGCAGGCGCTTAATGACCTCAATGCCGTCGATGCCGGGCGGCATGAGGACGTCCACCAGCAGCAGGTCAGGCGGGCGGGCCTTCGCCTTCTCCAGGGCCTCCTCGCCGGACGTGGCCCCCTCGAACTGGTAGCCCTCGCTCTCCAGGAAGCTCTCCAGGAGCGAGAGGATGCTCGGCTCGTCGTCCGCGACTAGAATGCGCTTCATTGCCACCGACCGATTCTACCTCGCGCCGGCAGCACGACGAGTGTTCAAACGGTGACAATTCGTGCCAGATGCGTATCAATCTGGTTACGTCGTGCCACTCGCGCGCTGGCCCGGGGAGATTACCCCCGTGGGGACGCTCGCGCCGGCCGCGAAAGCGGTCCGGCTATGGTTTGCCGAGCCCGCTGAAGCGGGGGCTCGTTCGCCCCGATCCGTCGCGTGTCGCATCTGGCGCCTTTGCCCTGGCGCCCTGCCAGAGGGCGAGTAGCGAGTGCCGAGTAGCGAGGAAGGGGCCCTCACCGCCGCCCACTTCGCGGGCTCCCACTCTCCCACAGGGAGAGGGAATTCTTCCCCCACTAGGGAGCCCTCGCGCGGGCCTCCTCCCAGAATGAGAGGGGACAGATTGGCGGGCATGACGGGTCAGGGCCGACTGTCTCAGACGGCGTGGGTGCGGGGCCATTCGAGCTCGAAGCCCTGGGCGACGCAGAGCGCCTGGAAGTCCTTGAGCCGTGCCTCGTCTTCCCGCACCTGGTGCGGTTCCAGGCCGTGCTGGAGGCAGTGGGCCGCCAGCAGGCCGGCCGCCTCCCCAATGTTCCACTCCACCGGATGCAGCCGGTAGCAGCCGTTGGTGATGTGGGTCACGCCCAGGTTCTTGCACGCCGGCAGCAGGTTACGCACCCGTACGGGCAGGAGCGCGCCCAGTGGGATCCGGAATGGCAAGGAGTCGATGTCGATGTAATTATCCAGGGCAGTCGAGGGGTGGAGATCGATCCGATAGCAGCCGACGCCCACGCTGTCGTAGAACGGCTCCCCTTCGCCCGGCTGTCCCCGCTTGATCCCTCGCGCCGCCGCGCCGACGTGGAGCTCCGTGACGGTGAACACCGCGCGGATGCGCCGGCTCTCCCGCACGTACGGGTACTTGGCCAGCCCGTCTTCCGTCCCAACCAGGTCGGGGCGCAGGTAGAGGCCGGGATAGCCGGTACCGCCATCCGGCCGTGGGGCCTCCGTTTGGAGCCAGTAGAAGAGGGAGAGCGAGAGCTGGCGCGCCTCTTCCAGGTACTGCTGCACCTCCGCTTCCGGCCGATCGATGATGGTCCGCGGCGTGCCGGAAGGCCCGCCCGGGGCGGGTGGCGGCGTCCCCTGCGCTCCCGCCGCTGGGCGCGGTGTGGCGGGAGCGAGCGGTGCTGCGAAGTAGTCGTTCTGGGGCCAGTTGACCAGCGTGACTTCGTGGGGCATGGCGTCGCGCAGGTAGTGGTCGTGGGTGATGATCCGCCGGTAGCGCCACAGTGCCTGGCCGGGCGCGGCCTCCTCCTCGGGGAAGAGGCAGCGCCGGCGGGGCTCCAGAGTGACCGGATGGGGATGGGTCCAGTCCAGCAGCCGGCCGGTCCAGGCCGGCCGCGTCGGCGGGATGAAGTCCCGCCACTGCTCGTACTGCGCCGGCCGGGGGTAGCGGTCGATGTAGCTGGCCCCCGGCGTGGGGTCGTAGGCCATCGGGAAGCAGAAGGTGAAGCCCTGGACATTCTCCGGCTGGGGCGGGCCGGCGACGGCGTGTGGCTCGCCGGTCTCCGCCTGGCTCTCCGCTCCGGTCACGTATTCCACGCCGGCCAGGGGCAGCAGGTCGCCCAGCTCCGTGGCGTCCAGGACGTACCTGGGGTGGATGATCGTCTCGTGGCCGGTCTCCAGCTGGCGCACGCGCACCGCCTGCACCCGATCGCCGCGGACCTCCGCCGCCACCGCCTTGGTGCGCAGCCAGATGTCCACCAGGCCACGGGACCGCGCGTAGGCGAGCTGCTGCTCCAGCACCGCCAGGCCGACGCGGAACTCGTGGCACAGGCGCGAGACACTACCCAGCCCGGGGTTCAGGTGAGGGGCCAGGCGCGCCGCCGGCACGAGCGGATAGTGGCGGCGGTAGTAGGCCCGCACCAGGGAGCGGTACTGCCGGTAGCGGCGGGTGCAGCCATGGCTTTCGATCCAGCGGTGCTCGTCGGGCGGCACCGCCTGCTGCGTCAGCTGCCCGCCGATCCAGTCGGTTTCCTCGGTCAGGATCACGCGGCGGCCCAGCGACGCGGCCGCCATGGCGGCGGCGCACCCGCCGGTGCCCCCACCCACGATCAGGATGTCCGTCTCACGCTCTCGTGCCATGCTGCAACGTTCCTGCCATCTAAGTATCCGCTGGTATGTTCGCGTCGCCCTGTCCATTGATGCCCGGCCGTCCTGTCCCGCACGAACATACCAGCGCCGACTTAGCCTCGATTTCCTCGTATGTGGAGCCCTCACCCTGACCCTCTCCCATAGGGAGAGGGGCCGTTCGCTGGCGGTGAAGAAGCGCCGGGCGAGTGTGCGGTCACAGAAACTCGGCGTAGTGCTGGTACAGGAGCCGGCTCGCCTCGCCGCGGGTGATGATCGCTTCCGGTGCGGCCGGCGCGGGGAGCGGTCCCGGCCACCCCAGGGACCGGCGTAACGGCGAGCACTCCGCCAGCGCGCGCTCCACTATGGCACGGAATTGCGCCTGCGTGACGGGCTCCTGCGAGGCAAACGCGGCCGGCTCAAACGGTATCCGCCTCCACGGGTCGAAGGTCCGCGCCAGCAGCCAGGCCCAGCGGGCTGCCTCACCCGACGCGAGCGGGGCATCGGGGGCCGCGCGGTAGCCGTGGAAGAAGCCGCGCGTCCCCCAGAACTGCACGGCAGCGGATAGGCCGGCGGGCTGGGCCTCATAGCCGGGAAAATTCAGGGGCGGGACGTCCTCAAAGTAGGTGATGACCTGCCCGTGCGCCAGGAGCGCCCGCTGCAGCGCCGCCCGCGGCACGTCGCGTGGGCGCATACAGAGCCGAACCGCCAGGGCGGCAGCGGCGCCAGCTGCCTCTCCCAGCGCCATCCACGTGGGCTCCATGCGGATGGTGCCGAAGCCGAGATGCGTGGCCGAGACCGCGACCGGCACCAGCAGGCCATCGATGCCCAAGGGCAGCATGATCCGGTAAGGGAGCTGATAGGGCGCGCTGGCGATGGAGAAGAACCCCTCCAGCGCGTGGCGCCGCCCGTCGTCTGGCGGGGCGTCGGGGGGGAGGCCAATGTCCTCCCGCTTACGCGTGGCGTGCGAATCGATGCCGTAGCCGCCGCAGGCGACGCTGTCCCAGTGGAGCGGGGCACGGCCGCCGTCGGCGGCGCGCGAGGCGTCCTGAGCCGTGAACGTGTAATCCGCAGTGATGCGCGCTGCCTCGCGCACGTAGAGCTGCCGCGGAAAGCCACCGGTGTCAGTGAACTCGTCCGCCGCGTAGCCCCACTCGCGCGCCTCGACGCGGAACCATTCGGGGAGCGCCTCGTCGTTCTGGCAGAACCAGAGCAGCCCTTCAGTGTACTCGCGGTGCGCGCGAGCGATCTCCAGGCGCCGGTCGGGTCCGGCCTCCGGGTAATCGAAGTTCGCCTCGGGCCAATCGGTGGACAGGAAGCAGTAATGGTGGTTGTTGCAGTCGGTCTTGCCGTTCGGCAGCGTGGCTTGATTGAGCACGCCCACGCTGCCC
This sequence comes from Chloroflexota bacterium, assembly GCA_034437795.1. Lineage (GTDB taxonomy): Bacteria > Chloroflexota > UBA11872 > UBA12225 > UBA12225 > DAOTTI01. Next base: position 52,244 of record DAOTTI010000175.1, read on the forward strand.
CAGCCCATGAACGCCTTCACCCGCCCGTGGCGCACGTCGTCCACCAAGGGCGCGTACCGCGAGCGGTCATAGGTCGCCGGACGGGCGATCGGGATCCGGTTCTGCGCCTCCCGCGTGAGACACAGCCGGTAGTTGTAGGCCTGCACGCGGCGGTCGGCGGCGCCGGTCGATCCCGGGTAGCAGAGCTTGGTGCGGAAGTCCTGGTAGAGCACGCCAGCGTGCGGCTCACCGAACTCCTCGCGCCCTTCGCGGCCAATACGATACACGGCGCCGGCCCCAAGCGCGACGTCCCCCTCATACGTGGCGTCAATGAAGACCTCGGCTTCGACGCGCGTGCGCCGGCCCGTACCCCGTCCTTGGCCGTCGACTTCCTCCAGCGCCACCGCGATCACGCGGCGCTCGGGGCAACCGTCCGGATGATCCGGCCCGGCGCCGGGCAGCGTCTCCACCAGCCACCGCCCGCCATCGCGCAGTGATGGGCCGCCGTCCCATGCCAGACGATGGCAACGCAGGACGTCGACCCGCGGCTGCTC
>DAOTTI010000176.1:0-9712 GCA_034437795.1 Chloroflexota bacterium
CGTCGGCTTCGACTGCCCGCCCTGCCAGACCCTGCGCCCCGGCGCCACCTTCACCGCCCCCGTCTTCATCTCCCACTGGGACCGGCGGCCGCTGCGTCGCCCGCGCCTGCGCTGGCAGGCGACGCTGATCGACCGCTTCGGTGAGTGTCGCGCCATCGCCGAAGGGAAGCAGGACGTGCAGCCGCGGAGGTATGGCGTGACCGACGCCGGACGGATCGAGGTGACGCTCCCGGCGGAGCGGGGCCTGGTCACGGTGGCCCTGTGGCTGGAAGACGGCCAGGGCCACGTTCGCGCGCGCAACTATGTGAACGTGGACGTCTGGCAGGATGGCTCGACCCCGGCGGTGGAGCGGACGCGCCACGGGTACGCCCTACGCTTCCGCCCGGGCGACTACGACGACTCCAGCTGGCCTGAGCCACGGGTGGGCCGCGAAGGGAGCAAGTTCGGCGCCACCGGCGCCGGCTGGGTGGAATACGTCGTGCCCCTGCCGGATGAACTCCGCGACCGGCGCCGGACCGACGGGGTGAGAGGCCTGCGCCTGCTGTTCGAGGCGGGGGCGCGGACCGCCCGCAATCGCATCGGCTGGAAGGAGCCCCTGTACGTGCTGGGGACGGACTACCCGCAGACGGAGGAGCTCAAGCTGCCCACGGATCTGGTGGTCTCCGTCAACGGGGTGGTGATCGGGACGGTGCGCCTGCCGGACGACCCGGCGGATGCGCGGGGCGTGCTCAGCGCGCACCTCAGCGAGAACTTTGAGGTGGCGTCCTATGGCTTCCTGACCACCCTCACGGCGGACGTCGGCCTGGCGCGTCGCATCCTGGAGGCGTCCCAGGACGGGCAGCTCATCGTGCGCTTCGAGGTGCCCCGCACCGGGCGCCGGGGCGGGATCAACCTGTACGGCGCGCGCATGGGAGCGTACCCCGTCGATCCGACCGTCTTCGTAGACATCGACTGACCACGACGTGGCCGGCTCAGCCTGCCGCGCAACCGCTTCGCGGCCTCCGCTCGCCCGGCGCCGCTCCGCCGGTTTGCGGCCAGAGCAGGAGCAGCCACGGGGCAGAGCAGGACCAGCCACCGAGCAGAGCACGACCAGTCACCGGGCAGCGAGAAATCAGCCACAGGAGCGCAGGGGGACGTATGGCGAAGATCCTGATCACGGGCGGCGCGGGGTTCATCGGCAGTAACGCGGCCGACCGCTATTTGGCCAGAGGCGACGAGGTCGTCGTTCTGGACAACCTCTCGCGAAAGGGCGTGGAGAAGAACCTGGCATGGCTCCGGCATCAGGGCGGCCGGCTCACCTTTCTCCAGACCGACATCCGTGACCATGCGGCGGTGTTGCGAGCGTTCGAGGACCATCGCGACACGGAGATCATCCTGCACCTGGCCGGCCAGGTGGCGGTCACCACCTCCATCGTCAATCCACGGGACGACTTCGAGAGTAACGCGCTCGGCACCTTCAACGTGCTGGAGGCGGCGCGGCGCTTGCCACGGTTGCGCGCCTTCCTGTTCTCATCGACGAACAAGGTGTATGGCGCCATGGAAGGCGTGGCCATCGTGGAGCGCGACGGGCGCTACGCCTACGCGGACCTCCCGATGGGGGTTCCGGAGACACAGCAGCTCGACTTCCACTCGCCCTACGGGTGCTGCTACTCGGCTGATACGGAGATCCTGACGCGCAAGGGGTGGAAGCGGTTCTACGAGCTGGATCGCGACGACGAGGTTCTGACGTACAACCTCGATCGAAGCGTGGCCGAGTTCCAGCGGCCGCTGGCCCGCTTTGCCTTTCCGTACAGGGGCAAGATGTACGTGCAGCGAAACCGTCGCCTGGAGACGTGCGTCACGCCCAACCACAAGATGCTGGTGGCGTGGGACCGCACGCACGCGGAGCTGAAGAGGCCCCGCCTGGTGGAAGCGCAGCGAATTGCCGGCAAGCCAATGGCCTATCTCCTCGCCGCCGACGTGGATGGCGGGCTGGATAGCCCCACCTTTACCCTGCCTGCGGTGAAGGCGGGCAGGTACAAGCAGCACTTCCCTGCCCGTGCGATCCTGATGGGCGACTGGCTGCGCTTCCTGGGATGGTACCTCGCCCAGGGGCACTGCTACGAGAGCGCGAAGACGGGCAACTGCGCCATCACGCTGACGACACGCTCCCGATCTCGTGAAGTGGTGGACGCCATGCGGGCGATCGGTCTATCGCCGGTCGTCGATAGGCATCACGTCACCGCGACCTCGCGGCAGCTGTATGCGTATCTCCGTCCACTCGGCAAGAGCTACAAGAAGCACATTCCCCAGGCCATCAAGGATCTGAGCCGACCGTATCTCCGCATCTTGCTCGCGGCGCTCCTCGAGAGCGATGGAACTGAGCGCAGCACGAACGGGTGGCGCTACACCACGGTCTCAAAGCGCCTGGCCGACCATGTACAGGAGATCGCCCTGAAGTGCGGCATGGCGGCCTCGGTCAGCCTGGACCGCGAGGGCTGCTACAGGGTCTCCATCTCGACCATCCGAACGGCCCAGTGCAATCTCCGTGAAGACCGAAGTGAGTGGGTCGACTACTCCGGGATGGTCTACTGCGTGGAGGTGCCAAACTCCGTCGTGATGGTCCGCCAGAACGGACACGCGTACTTCTCGGGCAACTCCAAGGGCGCGGCCGACCAGTACACCATCGACTACGCGCGCATCTATGGTTTGCCGACGGTGACCTTTCGCCAGTCGTGCATCTACGGGCCGCGCCAGATGGGCGTTGAGGATCAGGCCTGGATCGCCTGGTTCGCCATCGCGCTCGTCACCGGCCGGCCGATCACCATCTACGGCGACGGCAAGCAGGTGCGCGACGTGCTGTACGTGGACGACCTGCTGGACGTCTATGACCGCGCCATCGAGCGGATCGACCGCGTGAAGGGCCAGGCGTTCAACATCGGCGGTGGCCCGCAGAATGTGCTGGGCATCGGGGAGACGGCCCGGTACATCGCGGACCGGCTCGGCCGACCGCTAAACCCACGTTTCGAGGAGTGGCGGGCCGGCGACCAGCGGGTGTTCATCGCCGATATCCGCAAGGCGCAGCGTGCGCTGGGCTGGACGCCCACCGTGGGCGCCTGGGAGGGCGTGGACCGGCTCATTGCGTGGGTGCAGGCCAACACCGACCTCTTCCGCTAATTGAGCCTTCTGCTAATTGAGCCTTCCGCTAATTGAGCCTTCTGCTAATCGACGCGATGGCCGGAGATCGGTCCCGAAGCTCGAGAGCCGAACGTCGGGGCGCGCCGGCGCGGCCGGTGCTCTCTGACTTCGACGTCTCCCTCCTGGCCGAGGGGACCTATCAGCGCCCGTGGGAGCGCTTCGGCGCGCACGTGATGGAGGTGGACGGCGTACGGGGCACGCTCTTCGTCGTCTGGGCGCCGAATGCGGCGCAGGTCAGCGTGATCGGGTCGCACAACGGGTGGGACCCGGAGGCGGACCCGATGCTCCGCCGCGGCGAGGGCGGCATCTGGGAGCGCTTCATCCCCGGCGTGGGGCCCGGAACGCTCTACAAGTACCACATTGTCTCTCGCTACGGGGGCTACGTGGTGGACAAGGCGGACCCGTACGCCTTCGCCACGGAGCGCCCGCCCGGCACGGCGTCGCTGGTCTACGACCTGGCCGGCTACCAGTGGGCGGACCAGGACTGGCTGGCGACGCGCGCGGAACGCCAGCGCCACGACCGGCCCCTCACCATCTATGAGGTCCATGCCGGATCCTGGCGGCGCGTGCCGGAGGAGGGCAACCGGCCCCTCACCTACCGCGAGCTGGCGCATCAGCTTGCGCCATACGCCAAAGCGATGGGCTACACGCACCTCGAGCTGATGCCGGTCACCGAGTACTGGAAGGACGAATCCTGGGGCTACCAGGTGACCGGCTACTTCGCGCCGACGGCCCGCTACGGCACCCCCCACGACTTCATGTACTTCGTCGACTACTGCCACCGGCACGAGCTAGGCGTGCTCCTGGATTGGGTCCCCGCGCACTTCGCCAAGGAGGAGCACGGGCTGGGGTTCTTCGACGGCACCCACCTCTACGAGCATCCGGACCCGCGGCTGGGCGAGCATCCCATCTGGACCACCTGGATCTTCAACTACGGCCACCCGCAGGTGCGCAACTTCCTGCTGGCTAGCGCGCGCTTCTGGCTGGAGACCTATCACATCGACGGCTTCCGCGTGGATGCTGTGGCATCGATGGTCTGGCTGGACCATGGCCGGCCGGAGAGCCACTGGGGGACGAACCCCTACGGGGGGCGTGAGAACCTGGATGCGGTGGAGTTCCTCCGCCGGTTCAACGCCCTAGTGCATACGGAGCAGCCGGGGGTGATCACCACCGCCGAAGAGTCCACCACCTATCACTGGGTCACGACGCTTGATGAGGACGAGCGGGGACCGAGCGCGCCTCCCAACCCTCCGGACGGGCTGCCAGACGGGCCACCAGGGCGCTACAGCCTGGGCTTTGACTACAAGTGGAACATGGGCTGGATGCACGACACGCTGGACTATTTCCAGTTGGACCCGATCTACCGCAGCGCCCACCACACCCTCCTGACCTTTCCCATCTGGTACGCCTTCAACGAGCGGTACCTGCTGCCGCTCTCGCACGACGAGGTGGTGCACCTCAAGAAAGCGCTACTGACCAAGATGCCGGGCGACGACTGGCAGCGCTTCGCCAACCTGCGGGCCATGCTGGCCTACCAGATCGCCCACCCCGGCAAGAAGCTGCTGTTCATGGGCGGCGAGTTCGGGCAGTGGGCAGAGTGGAGCGAGGCGCGCAGCCTGGACTGGCACCTGGTGGAATACGCCGGCGAAGGCGGACACCCCGCGCCGTCAACGGGGCGGTTCGGACCCTTTCCCAGGGGGGCGCTAGACGGCCCCGCCGCTGAGTCGTATGCCCTGGCGCGCCTGCACCGCGGGTTGCAGCGCTGTGTGGCGGACCTGAACCGGCTGTACGTGACGACGCCGGCCCTCCACGAGCTGGACTCGCGCCCGCGGGGGTTCGACTGGATCGACCACAGCAACGCCAAGGAGAGCGTCATCAGCTTTCTGCGCCGTGGGCGCCGCCCGGGCGACGTCGTGGTGGTGGTGTGCAACTTCACGCCGGTGGTCCGGCGCGACTACCCGGTGGGCGTGCCCATCCCTGGAGCGTGGCGTGAGGCACTGAACACCGACGCCGTGGCCTACGGCGGCAGCGGCGTCACCAACGGCCGGCTGTGGGCGGAGCCGGGCAGCGGCATGCTCGGGCAGGGGACGGTGCGGTGCGGCCAATCGCTCCGGCTCACGCTGCCGCCCCTGGGGGTCGTGTTCCTGCGCCCAGGGGAAGAGGGAGCAATGAGTAGCGAGTAGCGAGTGGCGAGTAGCGAGTGAAGGGCGAGTACCGGGTCGCGAGGAAAGAGGGATGAGGGAGTGTCACAGCTGCTGTGACACGAGGGGATCTTCGCGCGGCCAGAGCTGCGTCTCCTGGAGGTAGAGGAGCACCGCCTTGACTCGCGGGTGGAGCGCCGAGCGGGGCCGGTTCACCCCCAGCTGCTGGTAGAGCAGGTTCACCTGGTTCTCCACCGACTTCTCTGTCAGGATGAGCTTCTCGGCGATGGCGGCGTTGGTGAATCCTTGCGCGATCAGGCCCAGGATCTCCCGCTGGCGAGGCGTCAGGCGGGAGACGATCCCTTCGGAACGGGGGCGCCGCCCCGCCACCAGCTGCGGGTCAAGCACGACAAAGCCGGCCGCCGCCCCTTCGATGGCACGGGTCAGCGCCCCGACGTCGCTCACCGACCGCTTCAGCAGGTAGGACCAGCCGGAGATGACCTCCTGCGGCAGGGAGGCAACGAACTCGGGCTCGCCGTGGCTGGAAAGCAGGACGATGCCGACGTCGGGATGGCGCTGGCGCAGGAGCAGGCCTACCTGGATCCCGTTCAGCGCCCCGCCCAGCTCGATGTCCAGGATGGCCACGTTCGGGCGAAGGGCCGGTACGGCCTCCAGCGCGGACTCCCCGTCGGAGAAGGTCCCCACTACCTCTAGGCGCGGGTGTTCGGAAAGGACGATGCGGAGCAGGTCGCGGTACAGCGCCTCGTCCTCGACGAGGACCACTCTGATCTTGTCGGGGTTGCTAGCCATGGGGCCGGGGTGGTAACGGGGACGGTCTACGCCAAGCCTATCTCAAGTCAGGGCCGGTCACTGCCGGGCCATGCGAATGGTACTACGCCCATCGCTCGCCGCGTGGATGGGCGTGCGGTGCCGAGGGCGAGCGCCCCGCCCGTTGAAGGCAGCCGTTGTGTGTTGCTCCGCACCTGCTCCACGCGGTCCGTCCAGGGCGCTAGCACCCTGACCGTTGGGGGGAAACTCCCGACCGACGCCCGGCCCGATTCAGGGGGCAGCCCTCTGTTCCTCGCCGGAAGCGGGGACTAGACTAGTCGCAAGCAGAGCGCAGATCGAGGTGTAGATGAGCAGTACGAGGCGTCACTGGTTGCTCCACCGTGTGCTGCCGGTGGGGGCCGTGATGGCGGCGGGTATCCCGTCCGCCGGCGCGGCAGCCGCAGCGGCCACCGGTCCAGCCCCGCACGTGGACCGGCGCACGAAGCAGGTGATCTCGCTCGACCGCAAGCTGCGCGTCCATCCTTTGCTCCAGTACGGCGCACAGGTGGAGCCGGACAAGCTCGTCCGCGTGATCGTTCAGAAGAAGAGCGGCGGCCACCCCAGCCGCGATATCGCCGCGCGCGTCAGCCGCCACGTGATCGCCGAGTACCCGATGATCGGCGCCTTTCTGGTGGAGATCCCCCAGAAGCTGGCTCAGAAGCTGGCCGCCCACCCGCACGTGCGGTACGTCAGTCTGGACGCGGACGTCAAGCACCAGTCCATCGACGTCTCTAGCATCAAAACGGCCTATACGCACACGCTCAACCTGGCCCAGATCTGGAACGGCAGCGCGCCGGCCACCGGCAACGGCGTGACCGTGGCCGTGCTGGACAGCGGGATCAACTTCAAGCATCCCGCCTTCGACTCCAGGGTCATCTCGCTGACCACCAACGGCGACAACCTGGATGCGCTCGACCCCAACGGCCACGGCACCCACGTGGCCGGCATCATCAAAGGCAGGGACCCGCAGGGGCGGTACATCGGCGTCGCTCCGGACGCGAGGGTGATCAGCATCAAGATCGGCAACCGGTTCGGGGCCTGCCGCGAGTCCGACCTGCTCAACGGCCTGCAGTGGGTCAAGGACAACCGCGCCGCCTACAACATCCGCGTGGTCAATCTCTCGGTGAGCGGCGCCAAGCCGATCAGCTATCTGACCAGCCCGCTGGCCGGCGCCGTGGAGCAGCTCTGGAACCTGGGTGTGGTGGTGGTCGTGGCAGCCGGCAATCGCGGCACCCAGGCCTCCCAGCAGACGTGGTACGCGCCGGGCAACGATCCCTTCGTGATCACCGTCGGCGCGCTCGACGACAATCAGACGGCCAGCGGCGCCGACGACTCCCTGGCCCCCTACAGCAGCCGTGGCCTGACGCAGGACAACTTCTACAAGCCGGATATCGTGGCGCCGGGGCGCAAGATCGCCGCGCCCCTGGCCGGGAGCAAGGTCGTCCTGGCTCGCCAGCACCCCACGCAGATCGTCGACGGCCAGTACATCCGGCTCAGCGGTACGTCAATGGCCACGCCGGTCGTCAGCGGCGTGGTGGCCCTGCTGCTGGAGCGGTACCCGGGCCTGACGCCCAATCAGGTCAAGTGGCTCCTGCTGCAGACGATGAAGCCCTATCCCGCCCAGGCCGACTCCGCCGGCATGGTCGACCCCGTGGCGGCCTTCCAGCGGGCGGCCCAGGGCTCCATCGGCCAGGCCAACCAGGGCCTGCTTCCCAGCGCCGCCATCGATCCGGTGACTGGCGGGGTACTTGGAGCCTCGACTTATTGGGAAGCGACCTACTGGGAAGCCACCTACTGGGAGGCGGCGACCTGGGAGGCGGACCCGGACGACCCCAACGCGGTTCCGTACGACCCGGCGGCGGACCCGAACTTTCTTGCTGAGCTGGGGCAGCCCTAGGGCGGGCCCTGATGGCAGCCGCCCTCCGCCGGGCCGGGACCGGCTGGGTGACGGCACCGGCATACCGGCCAACACTGGTCTTCACGGCGGTGGCAGATGGGTAGATATCGACCCGCAGTCCGGTACTGGATCGCAGCCGTGGCCCTGGCTGCCGCCGCCGTGACGGCCGCCACCCTGCGGCCGCACACAGCGGGAACAGACGACTGGCTCACGTTCGCCTTGATCACGCTCTGCGCGGCGCTGGCCAACGTCTTCCCCATCAAGTCCGCCTCCGACGGGGCCAGCCTGCGCCTGACCAACGTGTTCATCATCGGCGGGGCGGTGATCCTGCCCCCTGGGCTGCTGAGCCTGCTCCCCGCCTTTGCCATCGCCCCCGACCTGTGGCTGCACCGGCGCCGGCCGCGGGGGCGCCTGCTGCTGGGTTGGACATTCAACGTGGCGCAGACTATCCTGGCCATCCACGCCGCAGGGGCAGTGGTGAGCCGCGCAGGCGGCCTGCGCGTTACCGACGTTCATGACCTGGCGGTGCTGGTGGGGGCGACGGTGGCCTTTACCGTGACGCAGGAGCTGCTGGTGGGCGTGGTCATCGCCCTCTCGTCGCGCATCCCCATCACGCGCGTGCCGATCTTCGGCGGTCCCACCCTGCTCAGCAGCCTGCTCATCGGCGTGCTGGCCATCGCCACCGCCGGCATCTGGCTGGCGCGGCCGGCCTTCCTGGTGGTGATCCCGCCGATCCTGTTCATCGCCCACCGGATGACCCGCACCGCCCAGCTGGCCCACCTGGCCGAAGTGGATAGCAAGACCGGCCTGCACAACTCCCAGTACTTTGAAGGGGCGCTGGAGCGCGAGCTGGCGCACAGCCTGCGCGTCGGCCGGCCGCTGGCGCTGCTCTTTGCCGACCTGGACCACTTCAAGCGGATCAACGACCAGTACGGGCACGCGGCCGGTGATGCGGTGCTGCGGGAGTTCTCCGCTCTGCTGGCTGGCACGGTGCGCAAGGGGGACATCGTGGCCCGCTTTGGGGGCGAAGAGTTCGTCATCCTGCTGCCGGGCACCGACGCGACGGAGGCCACCTACCTGGCTGAGCGCCTGCGCACCGCCGTCGAGGAGCATGACTTTCCTCTGCCGGGCGGGGCGACGGTGCGCTGCACGATCAGCATCGGGATTGCCACCTGCCCCGATGACGCCACTGAGCTCAAGGGGCTCCTCCAGCGGGCGGATGCTGCGATGTATCGCGCCAAGCAGCTACGCAACGCCGTCTCCCGCTCATCCGTCCTGCCGGCCGTGCCGCGCCTGCACGGCGCGGCGACGCCGGGGACGCCGGCTGAGGCGGACGGCGCCGGTGCGGCGTCGCAGACCAGTAGCGAGGCAGGCAGCCAGAGCGCGCGCTCGAGCCGGGCGCGCCTGCGCCCCTTGGTCCTGTGGGGCGTGGTCGCCGGTGGGGCGGCCGCCGCCGGCTGGAGCCTGGCCCTGGTGCAGCAGGGGGCCGGCTGGGCCGCGGTCCTGCCCTTCCTGCTGATCACCATCGGGGCGGACTACCTCAAGGTGCAGGTCTACGAGACCGACCGGCAGCAGCGCTTGACCCTTTCCTTCTCTACCGCGGCCACCATGGCCGTCGTGGCGGCGCAGCCGGTGGCGGCGCCGCTGGTCATGGCCATCACGGCGGCCG
>DAOTTI010000177.1:0-13320 GCA_034437795.1 Chloroflexota bacterium
CGGCCGCCGGCCGCGCTTCGCCGCCGGTCCGCGGCAGCCCCGCCGCAGTCCCCGACCTCTGCGCCGGCCGGCTCACACGGACCGCGCGGCCCCCGGCCTCACCAGAAGCCGGCTCAGATCCGCCTGGTGGCGAAATGCAGTGAACTGGCGCCTGGTTCAGGCCCGTGCTGCCGCGGCCGGCGCGCGTCTTTCACTCGCAATCCTGACGCCAAGCCTCAGCCCCCGCTCCCCGTGCCCGCAGGCCCGCGTCCAGTTACGCATGACGTATTACGCGCCCAGCCTCCCCGATCACGCGGCAGAGGCGCCGTACGCCCTCCACCAGCTGATCCGCCGGCAGGAAGCTATAGGCCAGGCGCAGGTGCGCCGCGCCGGGCGAGCGTGCAAAGTAGCTGGCGCCGGGGATGTAGGTCACCCCGGCGGCCGCGGCCTGGGGCAGGAGCGCCCCCGCGTCGAGCCCGTCAGGGAGCGTCAGCCAGGTGAAGAAGCCACCCTGCGGGCGGGTCCATGAAACCCCTGGCGGCGCGTACTCCGCCAGCGCGCCCAGCATCGCGTCGCGGCGCTGGCGATAGACGGCGCGCAGCGTCTCGATGTGTGCCAGCAACCGCTCCAGCGAGCCTGCTCCATCCCCGGCAAAGGCCACGGCCAGGTAGGTGGCAAACGGGCTGGTCCCCACGTCGACTTTCAGGGGCAGGAGCCGGGGCACGAGCGCCCGCGGCGCCACCAGGTATCCTAGGCGCAGCCCCGCAGCCAGGATCTTGGAGAAGGTGCGTACCTGGATCACCACCCCTTCTGGGTCAAGCGAGTACAGCGACGGCAGGGGCTCGCCCTCCAGGCGTAGCTCGCTATAGGCGTCCTCCTCCAGGAGGATGGTGCTGTACGCCCGCGCCAGCTCGACCAGCTGCGTCCGGCGGTGGCGCGCGAGCGTCACGCCGGCCGGGTTGTGGAACGTGGGGATGGTGTAGATGAACTTGGGCCGCTTCCCCTGGGAGGCCAGCGTCTCCAGGAGGTCGGCCAGGGCGGCGGTCTGCAGGCCGTCGTCGTCGAGCGGCACCTCGTGGATCTCGGCCTCCGCGTTGCGGAACGTCTGCAGCGCGCCGATGAACGTCGGCGCCTCCACGATGATCGCGTCGCCCGGATCCACCAGCAGGTGCGTGACCAGGTCAATGCCCTGCGAACCGCCGGAAGTGACCAGCAGGTTGTCCCGCCCCACGTCGATCCCCTCCAGGCGCAGCTTGCGCACCAGCAGGTCGAGGAACGGCTCCGGCCCGGCGATGGGGCCGTACTGCAGCGCCTCCCGCCCGTGCTCACGGAGCATACGGGCGGCCGCGTCGATCAGCTCGGCAATCGGGAACGAGCCCGGGTCGGGAAAGCCGTAGGTCAGCGGAATGACCCCCTGCGGCGAGGCGGCGCCGGCGCGAAAGAGGGCCTCCACCGGCCTGGCGGCCCGGCGGGCGAGCAATGGCTGGTAGTCCATAGGTTACGTCCCCCTAGCCGGGACGATTCACGGCCAGCGACGAGTCCCGTCTCCCTTTGGGAGAGGGTGATGGTGAGGGCTCCGCTCGGGAATAATCGGCCATACCCCGCTGGGGCCTCAGCGGGGTATGGAAAGCCTGGCCATTTCCACAGAAGTCCGGGCTAGACATAAACTCGAAAAGACGAAGGACGAAAGACGATCCCCGGTCGTCTTTCGTCCTTCGTCGGTGTGGGAGAACGCTGCACGGGGTCGCCGCCTGCGCGACCTAGGCGAAGCTGGCGCTGCCGGCGAGCCGCGCCATCTGCTGCGCCTTCTCGAAGTTCTGGGCGATCTTGTCCCAGTTGAGGTTGCGGAAGAAGGCCTTGATGTAGTCGGCCCGATTGGAGCCGTAGTCCATGAAGTAGGCGTGCTCATAGACGTCCAGGGTCATGATGGGGATGGTCCCCCACACCCCGCCCTGATTGTGCACGTCGCAGAGGAAGGTGTGCAGCTTCCCGTCGGTGGGATCGAGGGCGACGGTGGCCCAGCCACGGGCGGCCATGCCGCAGGCGGTGAGGTCCTCCACAAAGGCCTGGAAGGAACCGAAGTCCTTCCGGATCTGCTCAGCCAGGGCGCCGGTCGGCTCGCCGCCCTTCCCGCCCAGGTGGCTGAAGTAGAGCTCGTGCAGGATCTGGCCGTCCGCGTTGAAGGTCTCCTCCAGCTTCAGCGCGCGGTACTCGCTGTAGGTCTGGGCCGCTTTGCTGCGGTCCGCGCTGGGGAGCGCCGCCTCGATCTCGTTGCGCTTGTTCACGTAGCCCGGATAGAGCCGGTCGTGATGGGTTTCGATCGTCCTCGCCGAGATGCCATCCAGTGCGTCCTTCGCAAAGGGAAGGTCCTTGACCGCAAAGGGCATGACTACTCTCCTTACGTCTGTGGGTCTGCGCTGCACGCGCCATCACACGTCGACGGCGTTACTTATCACTCTATCCACCCGCAGCCGTGAGGGTCAAGGCGGCGGGGTCGGCCGCTCGCTGCGTCGGCGGCGCCCCGTCAGCGGTCCAGCGGCAGCGGCAGCTGGGCCGGCCCCTTCGGGCGAGCGGGCATGCTGGCCTCGAGTGCGGCCGTCACCTCGGCGGCGTCCGGCAACCGGGATAGCGTCGCGTCCCACCCGGCGCGGGCGGCGACGCGGTGGGCCACCCGCGCCGCCGTGGCCCCGACGTCCTCGGTGGAGAAGATCCGCCCGCCCGTGGCGCGCAGCTGCGCCTCCGTCTCTGCCGCGAGCTTCCGCAGCTCGGGCTCCGGCAGCTCGACGCCGGTGGCCTCCAGGGCGTGCGCCAGCCAGCGGCGCGTGAAGTTGCGCTGACCGCCACTGGCGGCCTGGATCACCAGACGGGAGAACTGGGGCCGCTCATAGGTCGTAAACCGGAGCCCGCACGCCTTGCACTGGCGCCGGCGCCGCGTGGCCGTCTCCGACTCTCGCGTCTCGATCACCCGCGACTTGGTCGCGCCGCAGCGAGGGCACCTCATAGGCGATTGTCGGCTGCCTCTGATCGGGCGTCGGCCCTGCCCGGCGCCGTTGCCGCCAGCCGGCAGCCGGCTGGCAGCCAGGAACCGGGCGCCTCCGGTTGCCGGCAGCCGGACCTCCGCCGCCCGCTCCCCCTGGGCCGGCGTGCAGCCGCCATCAGGTGATATCAAGTATCAGGTGCTATCAGCCGGTGACAGGCAGCCGGCCCCTTACAGGCGGGTCTTTACCAGATCAAGAAACTCCCCGCGGATCTGGGCGCCGGTAACGACCGTGGCCACGTACACCAGCGGGTCGTAGTCGTCCAAGCCGGAGGTACTGGTGTATTCGGCCGTGCGCCGGCCCCGCTGCTGCAGCCACTCCAGGGCGTGGTCGATCAAGGTGGAGCCCAGGTGCCGCCCGCCGTACTCGCGGGCCACCAGGGCGCACCATTCGAAGGTGTCCTGCCCTTCCGGCGCATCCTTCGCGTCGCACAGGCCCACCAGCTCGCCGTGGCGGTAGGCCAGAAAGTAGGTCTGTGGCGCGTCCCGGCCGGCGTTCCGGACGGCCTCGATCACCCGCTCACGCACGTCGGCCTGGGCGCGCTCAAACTGGTCCTGCCGGTCCTCGGGCTGCAGCTCCACGCGAAACCACTTCTGGTCCTCCCGCGGCTCCTTCCACCACCGGAAGTACGGCTGGTACGAGTTCAGGATGAAGCGCGCCGTCTGCTCCGGATCGGGGCGGTCGACCTGGCGGATCTCGAAGTCGGCGCTACGCTCCACCGGCCGGCGCGCGCTGAGATCCCAGGCCAGCACCACCGTGCGCCGCGATGACCAGTAGCCCAGCCGGTAAAAGTACGGCGCCCAGCCCCGCCCATCCACGATCACGGCATCGATCTTCTCCGCCCCGCGAGCCTTCAACCGCTCCTCAGCCGCCACGATCAGACGCTCCGGCAGCCCCGTCTGGCGTAGCTCGTCGTCCACCGTCAGGTCGGTGATCAGGCCATGGGGCCGCGCCGGGCGCTCCCGCATGGCCAGGCGAATGGCGCCGACGACCTCGTCGTCGCCGGAACTGCGCCCCCCGCCCCCCGAGCGCCTGGCCACCAGCACCTCGCTGGGCCCATACCAGAGCTGGTTCAGCTCCTGGCGCACCCCCCCGACGCGTGCCGGGGGCGGCTCTAGCGCCACAATCTCAATGTCCGAAAGCGTCTCCTGGGCCACCATCGGCTTACCATCCACCTGCTTCGTGCTCGCTCCTACGTCGACCCTGTCGTCGTCAGTCACTGGGCTCGCGTTTGGCCATTGGTCCCCCCTAGAGTGATGGCCAAACGCATGGCAACTCGCCTGCCAGTGGGTCACGCGCCATGGACGTAGCCATTGGACGTGGGCATTGACGCTTCCGGCGGAATGGCAATCGGCACGCCAGATGACCCACTAGCGCCGGTTCAGGCTGCCTGCTCGGCCGCAGCCGCCCTTGCTCCATGAAATGCGCTCCCCCAAGAGGCTGCCGGCTCCTGTGCTCGCTTGCTCCTTGCGCCCCGCGGCGCGCTTGCCCGCCGGCCATGGCCTCGGCTCCCGCTGCACCGGCCTGGCCGGCGCATCCATCCGGCCAAGGAAGGGAACGGCCACCGGCGCCATCGCTCCCTGCCTCGAACTCAGACTTTGAACTTTGAACCTTGAACTCCGTCTAGTCCCGGTACCGGGCGATGTGCCGTAGCTGGTGGCGCAGCCAGACGTCCTTCGGGATCGTCGACTGCGTGTAGGCCGTCACCACGCACAGGCCGCTCTCCACCAGGGACCGAAACAGCGAGCTGTACTGGCTATCCAGGTATTCCAGTGTCAGCGTCTCGGGGCTGAGCTTGGCCAGGCGCGTCTGCAGCATGGTGATCGACTTCTCCACCACCTCCATTGGAGCGTACACCTTGCCGTAGGCGAACGCTGGATCGTTCATCACGCTCCGCATGCGTTCCGTCAATGGACTCCCTTTCCTGGACGTGATCGTGGATTGTGCCGCAGGCGTAGTCGTGGCGCTTGCCCGCACGCCTCCCGCCAGGCCTCAGCTCCCTCTCCCTGCGGGTGAAGGGAAGGGTCGCCGACGGCGGCAGGAGCAGGAGCCGGCGGCTCCTTCCGCCAGTGGCCGTCCCCTTTCCAGCGGTGGCGCTGGGCGAGGGTGGGGGCGCCGCTCGTGAATACTCCGCGCTGGTTGCATCTGCGGCAGAGGGGGTACGGCAAAGTATAGGCCACGGCCGCCACCGGCTTGACGAAGGCGACTGCCCCGTGCCAGCGCACCGGCCGCGACGGCATCTGCCCAACCAACCGCGCCGAGTGCTCAACGTGGAACGAGCGGACGGTCGCGCCCTCGAACGAGGACGACGGCTACTGAGCCGGCGCCCTCTCCCGGCGAGAGCCGCCAGCCTGCGGCTCGTTGACGGGATGGGGCGGCCGCTCCCCGCGCAGCACGGCCAGGATGTTCTCCACCGCAAGGGCGGCCATGCGCTCGGCGGATTGCCAGGTGATGCCGGCGACGTGCGACGTGGCGATGACGTTGGGCAGGGACAGCAAGGGATGGGTAGGATCCGGCGGCTCCTGCTTGAAGACGTCGAGGGCCGCGCCGGCCAGCTGCCCCGACGCCAGCGCCCTGGCCAGGGCCGCCTCATCCACCAGCTCCCCGCGAGCGGTGTTGATCAGATAGGCGGTCCGCTTCATCTTGGCCAGGGTGTGGGCGTTGATCAGATCGCGCGTCTCGGGCGTCGCCGGGGCGTGCAGGCTGACGAAATCGGCGCCGGCCAGTAGCGTGTCTAGGTCCACGAGCCGCGCTCCCACCTCGGCCGCCGCTGCGGGGTCCGGCGCCACGTCGTAGACCAGCACCTGCAGCCCGAAAGCCCGCGCGCGTGTGGCCACCTGCCGGCCAATCCGGCCGAACCCGATCAGCCCCAGGGTCAGCCCGGCCAGCTCAAGCCCGATGGGGCGCCGCCACTCGCCACGGCGCGTGGCATTGGCCTCCGGCACCAGGTCGCGGGCCAGGGCCAGCAGGAGCGCCAGCGTGTGGTCGGCCACGGACTGCTCGTTCGTGCCGGGCGTGATCGTTACCCAGACGCCATGCTCGGCCGCCGCCGCGCAGTCGATGGCGTCGTACCCCACGCCAAAGCGCGAGACCACCTTCAGCCGCGGCGCCGCCTCGAACACGCGCCGCGTGAAGGCGTCGGTGCCGGCCAGGACCGCGTCGACGTCGCCCACCAGCGGGATCAGCTCGTCTTCCGTGGCCGGGCGCGGATACGGGCTGGTGACGATGGCGCACCCCGCGTCGATCAGGCGCTGCTCCTGGCGTGCCCCAATGCGCCGGAAGGTGTGCCCCGTGACAAGTACGCGGTAGCTGGGCATGCCTGGCCTACCGGTACTCCTCTCGCGGCGGGCTGAAGATGTCCAGGAACACCCCGCCGCCCGGCCCCGTCACCAGCTTGTGGGGCACGCCTCCGGGGATGGCATAGTAGTCCCCGGCCTTGACGTGACGCGTCTCCGCACCGATGGTGAACTCGCCCTCCCCTTCCAGCACGAAGCCGAACTGCTCGTGCGGATGCTGATGCTCCGGCACCACCGCGCCCGGGTCTAGCTCCACCCGCGACAGCATCAGCCGCTCGCCCGAGACAACGGCAATCCGGACCCCCGGGAAGATCTCCCGCCTGGGCCGACCCTCCCACGTAATGAAATACGGTTCACGAGCCATCGTCCGAACCTTGAACCTTGAACTTTGAACCTTGAACCCGGTCTAGTACGGATCGAGCGGCAGGCGGGGTAGAGCAATGCCCATCATCCGGATCAGGTTCATCTGCACCAGATCAATGAACTGAGCCAGCACGAGCGCAACTGGCGGCGCCCCCGCGGTGAGCGCCACCCGCCGGCCCCCGCCGGTGGCGGTGTTCGACCAGATGGCGGGGATCAGGCGCGCGCAGCCGAGCAGGCACCCCGCCGGCAGGGCGGCGAAGGGTAGGAGCGCGGGGGCAAAGAGAAACGTGGCTACAGGGTGCGCCGTGAAGAGGAAGGCGAGGTGAACCAGGCCGCGAAAGGCATACCAGGCGGCCAGCAGGCTCAGCAGCAGCAGGAGCGGGATGCGCCATGCCATGGACCGCCCCGGCGCCAGCCACCAGCTCAGCCCGCTGGTGGCCGTGGGGCGCGAACCGGGTCCGCGGGATCGGGAGGTCGTCGAAAGCATGAACGATCAGCATAATAGCCAATGGGGCCTGCGTCACCACGTCTATCGCCAGAGGGTGTCGCCACGTCTTCGGAATGGTGCGCCGTAGCGTCCCCTCTTCCTGTGGGAGAGGGCGAGGGTGAGAGCTCAACCATCCGCACCAACCGGATGCGCTCAGGCGTGACGGCGGCCCGCTACACAGAGCGCAAGGCACCTGGCGCCAGTCCCAGTAAGGACCTGCCAGGGAAATGGAGGAGAGACGGCCATGACAGAGCAGGAGAGACGCCAGCCGGCCGGAGGACAGGCGCGGCCGCTGATACTGCGGCCGCAGGAGCTACCGGCGATTAACCGCGCCCGCGGGGTCATCAGCCAGCCCCTGGTGCTGGCCGAGCGGGGGAGCACGGCCCTTACCATGGGGATTAGCACGTTTGAGCCGGGTTCGGCGATCCCCGTGCACACGCACAACGTTGAGGAGGCGATTACCATCCTCGAGGGGGAAGCGGTGGCCATTATCGACGGCCACGAACACGTGGTGCGGCCATACGACACGACGTTCGTCCCGCCCGGCACGCCCCATCACTTCCGCAACGACAGCGACCGGCCGATGAAGTTCCTCTGGACGTACGGCGGCACGCACGTCACCCGCACCTACGTCGAGACCGGCCAGACGGTCGAGCATCTGTCCGCTGAAGACCGGCGCATCGCCGGAGCCACGGAGTGAGGCGACGATCACGCGACACGTCGCGGGGAGCGGAGCGCTGGGCGCCTCCCCCCCGCCTCTGCGCCCCCGCCTGAGGACCGCAACCGATGACCCTTTCCTGGCCGCCCTGGGCATCGATCCCGACGCTGTATCCCTGGCAGCTGGCGCTGGCCGCCGCGGTCCTGGCCGGCGCCCTGTACCTGCTGGCCCGCCTACAGCTCGAGCGGGCCAAGGAGGACTGGGCCAACGCCTTCTTCTATAGCCCATCGCAGAAGACGCGGGCGCGGCAGCGCCGGCAACGGTGGCAGGACCGCTGCTGGGCCCTGCTGGGCCTGACGCTCCTGTGCCTCGGCCTGGCCATCGTCCTCTACGTCGGCGGGCCACGCTGACCGATGATTGCCATAGGCCCAATGCTCCAACCAGCCCTCAGCTCCTTCTCCCTCGGTGACCCCGCTTGCGCACACCTACTCAATCACGCATCACGCATGACGTATTAAGCATTCCCTGTGACGCAGCGACGCCTCCGCTCGTGAATCATCGGGAGTAGTGGGATCCACGTGGTGTCGTCCGTGGCCTCAGCCATGACGAGTGCGCCATCCGCGGGCGGCGAGCCGGCGCCGGCCGACGAGGCGCTGGCGCGTCGCGCCCGCGCGGGGGATGAGGCCGCCTGCGCCGCCCTGGTCGAGCGCTACCAGGGAGCGGCGTTCAACTTCGCCTACCGCCTCCTGGGGAACTATGACGATGCCGTGGACGCCGCCCAGCAGGGCTTCATCCAGCTCTTCGGCGCCCTGCCCAGCCTCGACCTCAGCCGCCCCATTCGGCCGTGGCTCTTCCGTACCATCCGTAACCGGTGCATCGACCTCCTGCGCCAGCGCCGAACGGTGCCGCTGCGCGTGCCGGACGACGAGGACGACGGCGGGAGCGCGGCCTGGCGCCAGGAGCCGGTGGATCCGGCCCCCCTGCCGGACGAGGTTGCCGAGCGGGCCGATCTCCAGCAGCTGCTCAGCGCGGCGATCAGCCGGCTGCCCCCGCGCTACCGCGAGGTGGTGGCGCTCCGCTATACGAGCGACCTGACCTTCGCCGAGATCGCCGAGGTGCTGGGCGTACCGGAGAATACGGCCAAGATCCACTTCCACCGCGCCAAAGCGCTGCTCCGGCAGGCGCTGCGCGACCTCTTATAGCCTGATGACCCTTCTCGCCACTGCCGGCCCAGCCGGAGCCGGCAGTGAGCC
Source organism: Chloroflexota bacterium (assembly GCA_034437795.1). Taxonomy (GTDB): domain Bacteria; phylum Chloroflexota; class UBA11872; order UBA12225; family UBA12225; genus DAOTTI01. The sequence continues at coordinate 9,075 of DAOTTI010000177.1, forward strand.
GACAGTGAAACGAGCGACGGGACTACGACGTGCAGACTGATGAGCGCTGGAGGAGAGCGATGGCCGGGCGCAGGCAGGCAGACGAGCAGTGGCTGGGCCAGGGCGACGTGCCGCTGGACGACGTCGACCGGCTCTTTGCCCGGCTGGCCCAGCTCCCGCCACCGCGGGACTTCTCGAGCCGCGTGCTGCTGGCGGTGCGCCCGCAGCGCCTCACTCGCGCGCAGGTCATCTGGGCAGTGGCCGACCTGGCCGCGCTGGTAGCGCTCGCTGCCGTGGCCTTCGTCACCGGCCAGACCCTTGTCGGCGGGGGCCTGATCGCCCTGCTGGCGGCCGTGGCGTCGGACACGGAGGTTCTGCAGGCCGCGCCGGCCGACACGCTCGTGGCCATCGTCCAGGCCGTACCCTGGCTTGAGCTGGTGGGGCTGGGCCTGGCCCTGCTGATCGTCGTCGCCTGCACCCGTCGCTTGAGCCGGCTGCTGGCCGGGGCGAACGGTCCCGGCGTGCCCCAGCCCCGACCGGCCGGAGGCGCCTGATGGCGATCTGGAAGCTCGGCCCCCTGCGCCTGACTTCGTCGCTGGCGCGGCGCCTGGCGCTGGCCGGCGGCGCGGCCGCCCTGGCCGGCGGACTGGCGCTGGGCGTGGCCACGGCGGCGGATCCCGGCGACCACGTCCAGGCTCCGCCGGCGGTGCGCGGCCCCGCGCGGCTAGTCCTGCCCCTCATTCACCTGCGCCAGCCCCTGCACCAGCGCATCATCGCCCGCCTGCGCGGAGAGACCGCCGGCGAACGCGCCGCGGCGCCTCAGCTGCTGGTGGGGCGCATCGTCCAGCTCGGTGGCAATGGCGCGCTTGTGGTGATCGGCCCGCGTGAGACCGTCCAGGTGCGCGTGACCGCGCAGACGCGTCTCCCCGGGCGCCGCCCGGCCCCCGGCGACCGTATCGTCGTCGTCGGGCGCCCGGCTGAGGGAGGCACCTTCGTTGCGCGGGCAGTGCTACTGGTCCCCGCGCGCAACGCCCGTCGTGCCCCGTAGCGCCTCACTGGCGCAGCGCGGGTGAGGGCAGGCGCACACCGGCCGTGCCCGCGATCGATCCCTCTCCCATTGGGAGAGCGATGGTCAGGGCTCCGCTCGCGAGCAAGCCCGGCTAAACAGGCTAGAAGAGCGAAAGCTGCTTCGCTGCCGGCGCCGCGGGTGCGACGGGCTCAGGCGGAGGCGGCGGGGCGGTGAGCCGTTCTGCCTCGGCCAGCACCGCCGGCAGGCGCCGGAAGTCCTCCTCGATCGTGCGCCGCAGGCTGCTCTGGTGCAACGCCGCGGCCGGGTGGTAGCAGGCGAAGATCAGGCGCTGGCCGTGCCGCCGGGCCGTCCCGTGCACGCGGCCGATGCGCTCGCCAGGAAAGAACTTGGCCAAAGAGAACCGGCCCAGCGTCACGATGACCTTGGGATCGATCACCTCGATCTGCCGGTCCAGGTAGTCGTTACAGGCCGCGATCTCCTCCGGCAACGGGTCGCGATTGTCCGGCGGGCGGTGCTTGATCACGTTGGCGATGTAGACCTGATCGCGCCGCAGGCCCACCGAGCGCAGCAGCTCCTCCAGGAACTGCCCCGCCGGCCCGACGAAGGGCCGGCCTTGCTGGTTCTCGTGCCAGCCTGGGGCCTCGCCGATGAACATGATCTTGGCGTCGGGATCGCCCTCCCCGGGCACGCCGCGCAGCGCGTGCCGGTAGAGGATGCACTTCTGGCACCGCTCCACCTCGGCGGCGATCTCCCGCAGACGCTGTTCTTTCTCTTCTCGGGTCATCGCCATTCTGAACGGGCAGCGAGCACGCGAACCTCACCCTCTGGAAGCGGGCGCGAGTACGGGTCGTTCCCTCTCCCATAGCGAGAGGGCCAGGGGGAGGGCGAGCCCTCCCCTCTCCCTCTGGGAGCGAGCCAGGGTCAGGGCTCCTTGTCCCCTCTCCCAAAGGGAGAAGGTGATGGCTCCACTCGCTACTCGCTACTCCCCACTCCCGCAGCCGGCGAGCTACGCGGCCGCCACCACCGGCAAGGGATCAGTCTCGTAGCTGGCCAGCAGCTCCTTCAGCCGCGCCTGCGCCGCGTCCGGCAGCTCGATCAGCGGCAGGCGCAGCCCGCCCACGTCAAAGCCCAGCAGGTTGAGCGCCGCCTTGATCGCCGAAGGGGACGCCACCGGCGATACCGGCGGGAAGAGCGCCTTGGCCAGGGGCAAGAGCTTGAGGTGCAGGCGCGCCCCCTCCGCCAGCCGGCCGGCGACGACCGCGTCGATCATCCGCCGGATCTGGCGCCCCACGACGTGCGAGGCGACGGAGACGACCCCATAGCCGCCCAGGCACAGGATGTTGAAGGTGTCCTGGTCATTCCCGCTCCAGACGCGGAAATTCGCGGGCGCGCTGGCGATGATCTCCGCCACCTGCTCCATGCTGCCGACGGCCTCCTTGATCCCGACGATGTTCGGCACGTCGGCGGCTAGCCGGATGGTGGTGGCCGCCTCCATGTTGCGGACGGTGCGGCTGGGCACGTTGTACAGGATGCAGGGCAGGGCAGTGTGCTCGGCGATGGTGCGGAAGTGGCGGTAGAGCCCCTCCTGCGGCGGGTTGTTGTAATAGGGCACCACCATCAGCACGCCGTCGATGCTGTCGCCCGCAGCGTGCGTGAGCTCGATGCTCTCCCGCGTGCTGTAGTTGCAGGTGCCACCGATGACCTTCCCGCGCCCGGCCACGGCCTCTTTGACGGTGCGGAAGAGCCGCAGCTTCTCGTCGGTGGTCAGCGTGGGCGATTCGCCGGTGGTCCCTGAGACGACGATGGACTCGCTGCCATTGTCGATCAGGGCCCGCGCCAGGCGCGCCGCCTGGGCGTAATCCACCTCGCCCTGCTTGTCAAACGGGGTGACCATGGCTGTGATCAGCCGGCCAAAGTCAACGTCGCGTGCAGCCATCTCGCCTCTCCTTTCCCCGGCTTACTCCAATCCCAGCAGGCTGGCCAGCCCCACCGTCAGCCCACGTGTGGCGGCGGCGTGCTTGGCCGCCAGGATCGCCCCGGGCACGTAGGACTCGTTGGACGTCGTATCGTGGCGCAGGGTCAGCGTCTGGCCCAGGCCGCCGAAGATCACCTCCTGATGCGCGACCAGCCCGGGCAGGCGCACGCTATGAATGCCGACCCCTCCCAGCTCTCCTCCCCGCACCTCAGGGAGCGTGAGCTTGTGCGTCACGGGGCGGATGAAGCCCTCACGCTGCGCGCGGAGGCGGGCCTGCTCCATCAGCCGCGCCGTGTGGATGGCCGTGCCCGATGGCGCATCGGCCTTCTTCTCGCGGTGTAGCTCGATGATCTCCGCGTAGTCGAAAAAGCGAGCCGCAATCGTCGCCAGGTGCATCAGCACCACCGCGCCCAGCGACAGGTTGGGCGCCCATACCACGCCGAGCCCCCGCTGCTCGGCCAGGGCGCGGATCTCGGGGATCGCATCATCGACCCCGCTGGTAGCGATGACGGCGGCCACGCCCCGCTCCAGGGCCGCTCGCACGTTGGCCGGCGCGGCCTGGGGCAGCGACGCCTCCACCAGCACCTGCGGTGCCGTCTCTTCCAGCAGCGCCGGCAGATCATTACCTACCGGCACCTGCCGGCCATCGATGTCCAGCCGGCCGCCGGGGACCGGCGTGCGCCTGGCGATGCCGGCCAGCTCAATGTCCGGCGCGTACGCGAACCCGCGGGCGAGCTCCGAACCGAGCCGGCCATAGCCGGCCACCACCACACGCAGCGGCGCGCCCATAGCGTGGTGAATGGTAGCACTCGCGACGCGCCGTGTCCCACCGCGCGCGCAAGAGAACGCGAGAACGCGAAGACACGCAGACACGAAAACACGGAGCGGGGGAACGATGGCATGGCCTGACGCCAACCGGATCTCTTGCGGATGCCCGCGCGCCACAATCGCGGATGGCGGCACGCCCGTGGCCCCCTCTGCCTCGTGCCGGAGAGCGGACGGGGGTGAGCGCTCCGCTAGCCGAGATCCCTCGTGAGCGGAGCCCTCACCCTCTCCCTCTGTGGAGAGGGAACTGATCACCGCCGATGGAGAAAATCCGGGCTGGTGACGAATGAGAGCGGAGGTGACGCGGCTACTCGAAATCCCGGTAGCGAGGCCGGCCGGGGCCGGCCGGGCCGAGCGGACCCCGCGGGGCGCGCGGCGGGCCGCCAAAGGTACCCCGCGTCCCGCCGCGAACGGGGCCGCCCCGCCCACCGGGCGGG
>DAOTTI010000178.1:0-19099 GCA_034437795.1 Chloroflexota bacterium
GGGGGGACCACGCCCCTGCTCGATGGCGAGGACCGTGGCGAGGTTCTGTCCCCCCGCACGCGGGGGGACCACAGGGGACTGTCAGTACCGGCGGCGCGGGCATCGCTACCAGCACCGGCGGCACCGGCGGCACCGGCAGCACGGGACGCAGGAGCGTCACTGGTGGGGCACGAAGTGCTCGACGACGGCGAACAGCTCATCCAGCGAGAAGGGCTTGGCCAGGATGGCAGCGGCCTGCACGGCCGCCGCGCTGCCGGCAGAGTCGCGGGTGGCGGTGATGGCGACGATAGGAGCATGGGGGCCGGGGAGGCGCCGGTAGGCCTCGGCGAAGGCCAGGCCATCCATCACTGGCATGCGCAGGTCCAGCAGGATCAGGGCCGGCTGCGACTGGTCGGGTCGCGCCAGTAGCGCCAGGGCAGCGGCCCCGTGCTCGGCCTCGATCACCTCGTAGCCCTCATCCTGGAGGGCGAGGCGCACAAAGCCCCGGATCTCCGCGTCGTCCTCGATGAGCAGCACGCGCCTGGCGCGGCTCATCCCCGTCCCTCCCCCGTGCGACCAGTCACCCTGCTTTACCGGACAGGGACGCGCTCCCACGGAAGGGGCAGCGGTCCCTGTCCGTTGCCTGCGTGCCTCGGTTCCCGCCGGGCCCCCACCGGCGCGGCCACACCAATTCCAGCATGAACCGTACCAGGGCGCCCGCCGGCTCACGACACCGTCGCTGCAATGGTCGCCGTGCGTGAGACGCGGAGCCCCCACCTTGCAGCGACAGGGCCCTGGCCCTTTCCCGATGGGAGAGGGGGCACCACCAGCCGGCATTCCGGCGCGAACTCGACCTTAGCCCGCTCCCATACGGAGAGGGGACTTCTCGCCGGCCAGTGACGTCGCGGTCTCGGGGGCACGGCCCGCTGGCTCATGGACTGTGGCGCCGGGCGGGGGGTATTTCCGCGGTGCCTGCCGCGGCGCGTGGTTTTTCGGCCATTGGCGCGCAGCTTAGTAGATGAGAGCACTGCACAAATGAGCAGAGGAACATTGCGACGGTGGTTCAAGTGGCAGCGCCCGCGCATCGCGCCCCACCAGGAAGCGGCCCCGGATGAGGACCGCGACTGGCGCCCGGCCTGGCCGGCGGCCGGCGGGACGCTGCTGAGAGGCGGGATGCCAACCGAGCGCGACCTCTCGCCGGCGGACTGGCGGGGCCTGCTGCTGGAGGCCTATGAGGCCTACTGCACTAACCCGCTGGCCTACGCCGTGATCGAGCAGGGCACCAACTTCGTGCTCGGCGGGGGCGTGCGCGTCATCGCTACGGACGCCCGCGTCCAGCGCGCCATCGACCGCTTCTGGCATGACCCCGAGAACCGCATGGACCTGCGGGTCTACGCTATCCAGACGGAGCTCTCGTTGTTCGGGGAGCAGTTCATCCGCTTCTTCGTCGATCCCCTCACCGGCCGTACCGTGGTCCGGCAGCTGGACCCGCTGTATGTGGAGGCGATCGAGACGGACCCTAATGACGTGGAGCGCCCCCTGCGCTATCTCTATCGGCCGCCGGCGGCAGTAGCCAGTAGCGAGAGCCGAGTAGCGAGGCCAGGAGGCCCCGACTCGCCACTCGCTACTGGGTACTCGTTACTCGACGGGGAGTGGATCGACGCTGGCGAGGTCGCCCACTTTGCGATCAACAAGGTGAGCAACGCCCTGCGCGGGCGGTCTGACCTGGCCCCATTGCTACCGTGGCTGCGCCGCTACCGCGACTGGCTGACCGACCGCGTGCGCCTGAACCGCTATCGCACCGCCTTCCTCTATGACGTGACCGTCACCGGGGCGCAGCAGGCCGACCTCAACCGGCTGCGGGCCGCCTGGGCCAGCCCGCCGGAGCCGGGCACGGTGCTCTTCCACAATGAGAGCGAGTCGTGGAAGGCGGTGCAGCCGAACATCGCCGCCGACGACGCGCGGGAGGATGGACGCGCCCTGCGCCTGATGATCGCCGCCGGCGCGGGCGTACCCGAGCATTACCTCTCCGAGGGCGGCAACGCCAACCGCGCCACCGCCGCCGAGATGGGCCTGCCGGCGATCAAGCGCTTCCAGCGCCGCCAGGAGCTGCTGCGCGAGATCGTGCGCCGGCTGGTGGACCGCGCGCTGGACGAGGAGGTGCGCGTCGGCCGGCTGGGCCCGCGCGCGGACCGCAGCTTCGCCGTCGAGTTCGACGAGCTGGGTGAGGCGCGTGCCGGTGAGCTCGGCCCCGCCTTGAGCAGCTTCACCGCGGCGCTCGCCACCGCCGCCGATCGGGGCTGGGTCACGCCCGACGAGGCGCGCCGCCTGTGGTGGCGCTTCGCCGGCGATGCGGACCAAGGAGCGGGATGAGAGTTCAAGGTTCAAGGTTCAAGGTTGGCGTGCTCACGCTGGATGGAACGAAGGAGCGGTACGGTGCTGACGCGGGTGCAGGAAGTATCGGGGAGCCTGACGGGCGCCCCGGGCGGGCGCGCAGTGGCGCAGGCGCCGGACGCGCAGGGCGAGCGTGGCCCGCGCCGCGTCCGCGCCGTGCTGCTGCGAGAGGGGCTGGCCCGTAGCGGGCGCTACTTCACGCTACGGGCCGTGGCGGACGTGGCGGCCGCGGCGGAGGGCCTGCGCTGCTTCGCCGACCACCCCACGCCTGACGAGGACCGCCTCCGCCCGGGGCGTTCGGTGCGCGACATCGTCGGCGTCTTCCGCGATGCAGCGCTCGCCTACGAGACGGGCCCCGACGGCACGCGGCGCGCCCGCGCGGAGGCGACGCTACACGTCCTGGAGAGCGCCACCTGGCTGTGGGACCTGATCACCGGCAGCCTGGACTCGGCGGCGCGGGGCAGCGACGACCTCGTCGGGCTCTCCATCGACGCCCTATGCGCCGTCCGACCGGCTGCCGCCCCGCTCCCCGCCCCCGACGCGGAGACGCGGGGACACGGGGGCGCGGGGCTGCCCCATACCCGACCCCGCCCCGACGCGGAGCCGCGGGGACGTGAGGCGGCGGAGCACGTTCTCTCTCCGCGTCTCCGCGTCTCCCTGTCCCCGCGTCGGGGGGTAGTGGCGGTGGTGGAGGCGGTCCCCGTGCTGAAGAGCTGTGACGTGGTCACTCGCGCGGGGGCGGGAGGCCGCTTCTTGCGGATCCAGGGTGTCGAGGGTGTCGAGCAGACGATCGGCGACGGTCCAGAGCCGCCGGCAGCGGCCGCTGCGGGGCGTGCGGAACGAGCCGAGCGCGTCAGGCATGCGGACGGCATTGAGCATCACCGGCATGTAGCAGGTGTCGAGTACGCGCGCGGCGCGGGCGGCGTCCGGCAGGACGGCGTCGAGCGCGCCCGGCGTGAGGAAGGAGGTGTCCAAGGAGCAGCGCAGCAGGAAGGACGGGGATGCGTGGCGCAACGCGTCCCGATGCCGGCATTGCCGACCCGGGAGGCGGCTCGCCCACCGGCGTATCTCACAGGAGGAGCACATCAGCGTATGTCCACACCCGAACTGATCTCTGTCCGCGAAGACGGCGAGCGTGCCGATGCGCTTTCGCCCTCAGCCGGCGCGCTGCCGGCGCCCGGCGCCCCCGGCCAGGAGGGCGGTCGCGCCGACAGCGCGATCCACGCCATGCCGGACGCCGGCGCCCTGGATACGGCCGAGGCACTGGCCGCCGTGCGTGAGGCGCAGGTCCGTCTGGAGTGCGCCCACCACCTGGCGGAGCGCCTGACGGCGGCCGCTCTGCCGGAGGTAGTGAAGGCCAAGCTGCGGCGTACCTGGGACCCCTTCGGCGCCGGCGCGGGGGCACGCTGGCCATCAGCCGAGACGTACGTCCGTGGGCTGGAGAGCGCCATCGACGCCGAGCTGGAGATGCTGGGGGCGCTGCGCGACCAGCTCGGCGGGAGCGGCGATGCGGCCGGCCCGCGCACGGCGGCGCTCTTCTCGGGGCGCACCGACGCGTGGGCGGAAGGACGTGGAGCGCCGGCGCTTTCCGGCATCGCGTCACCGGTGCACGGCCACGGGGCCGCCCGCGCCGAGGTGGGGCTCGACGGCGCCGCCCGTGGCCGGGCCGCCGTCCAGGTGGCGCTGGACCGCCTGTTCGGCGTGCAGGAGGCGGACGACGACCCGGACTGGCAGCTGTTGCGCCGCGCGGGCGTGCAGGCGCCGCGCTGGACCAGCCTGCGCGAGGCCTACACCCAGATCACCGGCGACGCCGGGGTCACCGGCTTCCTCCAGCCGCACCTCTCCATCGTGCGGGAGGCGAACGAGGTGACCACCAGCGTGCTCAACTTCGCCCTGCTGAACAGCATGACCAAGCGACTGGTGCAGGACTACGCCGGGCAGCCCCAGGATTGGCGCCGCTTCTGCGTCGTGCGGGCCATCAGGGACTACAAGTCGCAGGACCGCATCCGCCTGCACGACTTCGGGTCGCTCTCCACCGTGGCGGAAGGCGCGGCCTACACCAACCTGCCCTGGGACGATTCACGCGAGACCTATAGCCCGGCCAAGAAGGGCAACCTGGTGGTCGTGACGCGCGAGGCCATTCTGAACGACGATCTCGACGCGATCCGCAAGATCCCGACCAAGCTGGCCATTGCCGCGGGGATCACGATGAACGAGTTCGTCTACAACCTGTTCACGTCCAATCCCACGCTGAGCGACGGCAGCAAGGTCTTCGACGACGGAGTGCAGACATCGCACGGCAACCGCGGCACGACGGCGCTCAGCTCGACCTCGTTGCAGGCGGCGATCACGGCCATGATGAAGCAGACCAACAGCGCCGGCAAGCGCCTGAACCTGCGCCCGCGCTACCTGCTCGTCCCGCCGGACCTGCTCTTCACCGCCCTGACCATCGTCAACAGCACGCTCGTGCCGGGCAGCAACAACAACGACACCAACGTGCTCAAGGGCGCGGTCGAGCCGATCTCCGTGGCGCAGTTCACCGACGCGACCGACTGGTACCTCATCGCCGACCCGGCGCAGATCGAGAGCATCGAGATCGGGTTCGTCGGTGGGCGTGAGGCGCCGGACCTGCTGCTGCAGGACGCGCCGACCGCGGGGATGGTGTTCACCAACGACCAGATCTCCTTCCGCGTGCGCTGGGAGTTCGGTGGCGGGTGGCTGGACTACCGCGGGGCGTACTGGGCCCAGGTGACGGGATAAGAAAGGGGGAGTAGCGAGTAGCGAGTGGCGAGTGGCGAGGGCCGAGTGGCCCGGATTATTCGGGGCCAGCGACGAGTCCCTGCTCCCTTTGCGAGAGCGAGGAGTTCCCTCTCCCTGTGGGAGAGGGCGAGGATGAGGGCTCTACTCCTGAAGGATCCGGGTGGCCAGTAGCGAGTGGCGGAGGACGGCGCTCGCCGCACGCGCTCAGGATGGGTGGCTTTGCCGGGGTGGAATGCCCGCCCCACCCCGGCGAGCACCCTCACGGAAGTTCAAAGTTCAAGGTTCAAACTTCAAGGTTGGTCCCGCCCCCAACGGGGGAGTTCAAAGTTCAAGGTTCAAAGTTAGCCCTACCCGTGGCCAATGGAGGGGTCTATGGATCAGTACGTGGCTGAGCTTCGCGCACGGCTGGATGGGGTGGAGCTACGCCTCGCTCACCTGGGTGAGCTGGAGCAGTTCCTTGGGCGGTTGGCTGAGGTGGAGCGGCGCCTCGGGAGGATGGAAGGGCTGATTGCTGGCCTTGGCGCTCATGCCTCACGCACCGGCTCCCAGGCTCCCACCTCTCCAGTTCAGGGCTCCAATGCTTCAGCTCAGGCTTCCAGTTCCCCATCCACTGTTTCCAGTGGTCCGCTTCAAGCTTCCAGCGCTCCAGTTCAAGCCTTCGTTGCTCCGGCTCAGGTCTTCCGTAGCTCGTCCAAAGACGATAGTGCTCCGGCTCAGGTCTGCAGCGCTCCGCCGGCAGCATCAAGAAGCAAGAAGCCGACACCTTGAACTTTGAACCTGCCTGGGGTGGGGCAATTTTGAACTTTGAGCTTTGACCGTCCGGGAGTATGATCGATGGCGACTACGCTGGCGACATTTCGCTCCTGGCTGCGGCTGGATCTGAACGATCCGGTCGGCAGTGGGCAGCGCTTTGCCGATGCCGATCTGGATCGCGCCGTGGAGCGAGCCGTGGCGGAGTACAGCCGCGCTTGCCCGCGCCTACGCGACGCGACGCTGGCCACCACCGCCGGCAGCCGCGACGTCTCGCTGGCCAGCCTGGCCGGCCTGTGGACAGTGGAGGAGGTGGAGTGGCCGGTGGGGCGCTATCCGCCAGCGCTGGTGGAATGGCGCCTCTCGGCGGACCGGCAGACGCTCACCTTGCTCGTTGGCGCTGCTCCGGCCGGCGAGCCGGTGCGCGTCCGCTGGGGCAGCCGGCACACCGTGGACGGCGGCACGAGCACCGTGCCGGAGGAGCATGAGGCGCTGGTGGCGCTGGGAGCGGTGGGGTTTGCCTGCCTGGCCTATTCCATGCCCAGCGCTGACAACTTCAAGTATGAGGACGGCGCCACGACCGCCCTGGTGGATGATACGGCCATCCCGCTGGAGTGGCGGCGGCGCAGCGAGGCGGCCCTGGCGGAGTTTCGGAAGGAGCTGGCCCGCCTGGCCGGCGCGCGCACCCTGGGCGCCCGCGCCTCCGCGGTGTGGAGCCTGCCTCGCCCGGCCCCACGCTATCCATCGACGGCGGATGGCAGGGAACCGTAGCTCGGAGCAGTCATGCGCGGCGCCCTCACCCAACCCTCTCCCTGTGGGAGAGGGAGCCCGGGTAGTGAGGACTGGAGATGAGGACCGAAGCCTTGAGCGTTTGGTCCTGGAGGGAAGGGAATGCCTCTCGATGCCCGTAAAGTGGCCCACATTGCCGCCAACCGCGCCCGAGTCACGGCGGGGCGGAGCGAGTCGATCACGCTGGTGTCGGCCGGGGGCGGCACGGCCGGCTATCTGGCCCTGCCCGGCTGCGTGTGGTACGACGCCGGCGCGGTGCCGGCCGGGGTGGCCAACCGCGTCGGCGAGGTGACGCGGGCGCCGTGGGACGCCATCGTGGAGGTGCCGGGCGCGACGGTCTTCCCCGCCGACCTGCGTTATGTGGCCCGCACGGCCATCGCCACCAGCGCTGGCGTGGCGGCCGCGCCGCGGTACGTCGTGCTGGACCGGCGCCGGCAGGGCCTGGGCACCACCGGCAGTGGGGGCGGCGCCAGCTACGGGAACCGCTGGGTGCTCAAGCTGAGACTCATCAGGTAGGGAGTTCAAAGTTCAAGGTTCAAGGTTGAGGAGGAGGGTAGTCATGGCTGATCTGCGGGCTGCGGGCGAGAGTGGCGGGCCGGGCGAGTCGACGGCCGGCGCGGGCGCGGTCGGCACCGGCGTGGACGTCGTCGCTGAGCTAGAGCGGCTGCGCTCCAACGTGGTGGAGCTGGCGCGCCTATTCGAGGACCTGCGCGCTCGATACAACGGCCACACGCACGACGGCGCGGTGGGCGCACCGGCCCCGTTGGAGCAAACGCCGACGGCATTCACGCTGCATTGACGAGTAGTGCAAGCTTCACCGTCGAACGGTGAACCGTGAACCGTGAACTTGGAGGAGAGCATGCCGGTGGATGGTCCGCCGTGGACGGTTGGCCAGAACTGCAACGTGACCCTGCGCCATCCGGCGGTGAATGGGGACGTGGCGACGGGCTTTTATGTCAAGCCAGACACGTACCGCGTGCTTCTGCCCAAGGTATGGTATCCGGGGACGCAGAGCCGGGGCGCCGCCGGCGTGTCGTCGCCCCTGGCGGTGGGGAGGCGGGCGATCGAGTTCGTCGTCGTCTCCCGTGGCAACCTGCAGCACGCCGACGGCACGCCGTCCCAGCTCACCGCCACCCAGTGGCACAACGGCATCCTGGCCTTCATGGCCCAGGTCAACTCGCCGATCACGCTGGTCGATCCGGCCGGCGTCACCTGGACGGTCGCCACGGAGGAGATGGAGGACCGCCTCTCGCCGCTCGGCGGCCAGTTTCTCCTGGAATGGGAGACGCGGGTGGTGTTCGTGGAGATCTAATCCCTGCCCCCGGGTCCCCGACGCGGGCTGCCCGTCTCTCCCCGCCCCTGCGCGGACGCGGGGACACGGCGACACGGGGACACGGCGACGCGGAGACGCGGGAAATGGCGCTGGCGCGCCTGGCCTATCTCCGCGTGGGAGTGAGGAGCGGGGGAGGAGTGCGAGGAACGAGATGAACCATCCAGACTTCTACAGTATGGTGGCTGCCCTGCTGGCCTTTATCCTGCTGCTCGACATCTCGGTGCTGTGGCTGACCGGCCGGCAGGTGCCGGAGCTCCTGTCGCAGCTCATCTTTGGGGTCTTTGGCTTTTACTTTGGCCGCGCCCCTGGCCTGGAGCGGCCGGCGCGCCAGGCCCCTGACGTGCCGCGGAACGGGCGCTATGGGGCCGACGGGCGCGCTGAGCGCCTGAGGAGCAGGGATGGGGGACAGGCCGATCCCTCGTAAGCGCGTCCACCGGCGCCGACGACGGAGCCGCCAGCGGAGGCCCCGCGCGCCCCAACCAGCAAGCGAGCGGCACTCTGCGGGGGACGGCATATCCCACGCGCCGCCCGCCCTTGACACACTGTGCCCGCGGTACTATGCGGACTACTGGTACCGTGTCGCCTGGACGAACTGCTGGTGGAAGTCGGGGCTCAAGATCTCCTGGAGGCGCTTCTGCTCGGCTTCCCGTACGGCGACCGCCTGCCTAGCCACCCGATCGGCGATCTCCGCCGGAATGACCGTGATCCCGTTCTCGTCCCCGTGCAGCAGGTCGCCCGGCTCTACTACCATCCCGTCGATGGTCACGGTGGCCCCCACGTCGTAGATGCAGGGGTGCCCGTGCGCTACCACCAGGCCTCGCCCGTAATAGTGGAAGCCCCCCAGGGCGGTCACCTCGCGGATGTCGCGCAGGCCGCCGTCGGTCACCAGGCCCACGGCGCCGACGCGCTTCATCGTGGTGGCCATCATCTCCCCCGCATGGCAGGAGAGGTGGATCCTGGCCGGGTCGCCGTCGTCCCCGATCACGACCACGACGGGCAGGCCGTCGGCGGCGAGGGCGGCAATGGCGCGATAGAGCTCGGTGTGCTCCCGCCGGTCTTTGGTCTCCGTCGTGCTATCGCCGCGACAGGTGACGGCGTAGCCCAGCATCGTGCCCAGGCCCGGGATCAGGGCCCGCACGTTGGCGCCGCAGTAGCCCCAGACGCGCGGGCGCACCTGGAAGTGCTCGATGGCGTTGGCGATCGTCGGGCTATCGATGGCGCGCAGCTCGGCAAGCTGCTCGGGGGTCAGTCGCGCCGGCCTGGCCGGCTTCCCAGCGCTGAGAGCGGTCATCTCCCATCCCTCCTCATGGACGCAGGCTGATGGGAGACGATTGTAAACGGTGCGGGCTAGGCCGCCGCCGGCTTGGCCTCCAGCGGCGCGCGTTCCTCTTCCAGCGCGTCCTCTTCGGCCGGCGCCGGCTCGAAGGAGCGGGCCAGCGCCGCCAGCGCCGCGTCCAGCGCGTCGTGGATGGCGCGGCGCAGGAAGAGGGCCGCGGCCAGCCAGGGGCGGAGGGAGACGGGCGCGTACCAGATCTGGCAGCGGAGGCGCGTCGCGCCGCCATCCGCCGCCAGCCACAGCCGCAGGCGCCAGCGCCGTAGGGGCGGGCTATCCAGCGCCTCCACCTCCAGCGTCCAGGGGCGCCAGACGTCGGTCACCAGCTCCTGCCAGGCGACGGTGCGGAGCCCCAGCAGCGGCACACGCACCATGGCCGTGCAGCGCCGCGTGTCGGCCACCCGCTCGCCCGAGCCTTCGACCACCTCCACGCTGGTGAGCGCCACGCGGCTGCCCTGGAGGGGCGCGCACCACTCGGCCCACCGCTCATGGGCGACGAGCGCCCGCCAGACGGCCTCCGGCGGCGCCGGCACCAGCGCCTCCGCTTCGATGGGCCACACGCCGTACACCCGCCGCTCACGTCTCCTCGCCATCGCTGCTCCGTTCCTTACGTGGTTCCTGCCGCCGTCTCTGCTCTCGTCTTCCCTGTACTCACGCTTTCTGTACTCGCGCGCACCCGCTGCTCGTGCCGTCGTCTTCCATCTCGTCTGGCGTCGTCTCTGCTCGTTATCTCGTGAACGGCGTGCGGCCGCCGGGCGTTGCGCGCCGGCAGGGCCGGGCTGGCGGGCGCTGGCTCCGATGCGGCCGGCGCGTGCTGGCTAGTACCATCCCCCGGCTATGGCTCACTCTGAGGTGCTTCGTGCTCAATCCTTCGCCGGCAGGCTGAACGGCCAGGTGGCGGTGGTCACCGGCGCCGGCACCGGCATCGGGCGCGCGTCGGCCATCCTGCTGGCCGGCGCCGGCGCCAGGGTAGCCCTCTCCGGCCGGCGGGAACGGCCGCTCCAGGAGGTGGCGGGCGCCATCCGTCGGCAGGGGGGCGAGGCGCTCGTCCTGCCGGGCGACGTCTCCGATCCGGAGTACGTCGAGCGGCTGTTCGACAGCGTAGTCGAACGGTGGGGACGCATCGACATCCTGCTCAACAACGCGGGGATCAATACCAAGCAGCGCAACATCCATGACATCTCGCTCGAAGACTGGCGCCGCGTGGTGGACATCAACCTGAGCGGGAGCTTCTACTGCGCCCGCAAGGCTCTCCAGACGATGCGGCGCCAGGGCTCCGGCACGATCATCAATCTGGTCTCCATGGCCGGCAGGCAGGCCGGCGCCATCTCCGGCGTGGCCTACAGCGCGGCCAAGGCCGGCCAGGCCTCCCTCACCCAGTCCATCCTGACGGAAGAGCGCCATCTGGGCATCCGCGCCTGCTCCATCTTCCCCGGGGAGGTGGACACGCCGATCATGGAGGATCGCCCTGTGCCGCCCCCACCGGAGGCGCGGGCGACCATGCTCCAGCCGGAGGACGTGGCGGAGGCTGTCCTGCTGGTGGCGTCGCTCCCGCCCCGCGCCGCCATCGAGGAGATCGTCATCCGGCCCACCATCCTGCGCAGCCACGCCGGTGAGGTGCGCTTACCCCAGCCGGCCCCACCTCACCCCGCGCCAACGTGGTGACGCGGGGACACGGAGACGCGGGGATAGGGAGATACGGGGACGTGGAGACGGCGTCGTATCTATGCTCGACCGCTGCCGCCGGCTGCGCCAGCAGTGCACGGATGCTGAGCAGCTGTTGTGGAGGCTGGTGCGCAACCGTCAGATCGCCGCGCGACATTCCGCCGCCAGCACCAGTTCGGTCCTTACGTGCTGGATTTCTATTGCCCCCAGCGTCGGATCGTGGTCGAGGTCGACGGCAGCCACCACTGGAGCGCCAAGGGGCTGGCCCAAGACGCTACGAGAACCGACTTCCTGGCCGGCGCCGGCATCCGCGTCCTCCGCTTCTTCCGCTTCACCGACACAGAAGTGTCACAGGAGACCGAGGCCGTCGCGATGACGATCTGGCGCGCTGTTGCGCGGGTGGAGCCCTCACCCTAACCCTCTGCCTTTGAGAGAGGGGACTTGTTTACGTCGTAAGGAGGGATTATGGTGGCAGGCGAAACGATCCGCGTGGCCATTGTCGGGTGCGGCGCCATTGCGC
Source organism: Chloroflexota bacterium (assembly GCA_034437795.1). Lineage (GTDB taxonomy): Bacteria > Chloroflexota > UBA11872 > UBA12225 > UBA12225 > DAOTTI01. Next base: position 11,524 of record DAOTTI010000178.1, read on the forward strand.
AGGCGCACTTACGCGCCATCCGCGAGATCGGCCCTGAGACAATTGATGTTGCCGGCGTGTATGACCGCGACCGGGAACGCGCTGAGCGGCGCGCCGGCGAGTACGGTGTACCGCGCGTCTACCGTGCGTGGGAGGAGGTCCTGGCCGACCGCGACGCCCACGTGATCGCGGTACTCCTGCCGCACGACCTGCACGGCCGCTTCGCCATCGACGCGCTAGAGGCGGGCCACCACGTAGTGGTCGAGAAGCCCATGGCCATCTCCCTCGATGAGTGCGACCGCATGATGGCGGCCGCACAGCGCGCCGGCCGGCGCCTGCACCCCGTCCACAACCGGCTCTACGACCCCGCGACCGACGCCGCTAGGGCATTCATTGAGAGTGAGGCCATTGGGGAGGTCTTCCTGGCCCAGACGGTCGGGCTGGAGCCGCCGCAGACGGTGAGCGTGCGCCCGTGGCTGGGGACGGCGGCCGGTGGGGGAGGGGTGCTGCTGGCCCAGGCCGTTCATCCCGCCTACGTCCTGCGCGCTTTCCTGGGCGAGGTGGCGGACGTCGCCTGCCTCACCTCGGAGCGCAGGGTGGTGGAGATGACCGCTGAGGACACCGCCGTGGCGCTGCTCCGCTTCCGGTCGGGCGCGCTGGCGGAGATGACCGGCACCTTCGGGCTGAACACGGGGCCATACGAGCACGGGCTCGCCTTTTACGGGCCGGACGGCTTCGTGGAGATCCATAGCCGGCGGGGCGTGAACGGCATCTCGCCGCGACGCTTTGGCGACCGCGAGGCGCACCCGCTGCTGGAGCGTCCGGAGTGGGGGACCGGCTTCCGGCGGATGTGGGAGGACTATGCTCGCGGCATTGCCACCGGCGCACCCGCGCGCGTGACAGCGGAGGACGGCAAGCGCGCGGTGGAGATCATCCTGGCCGCCTACCAGGCGGCGGCTCAGCGACGCACCGTCACGCTGCCGCTGAGTGAGGGGTGAGCGAACTGCGCGGGGTGAGTGCCGCGGAGCGCTGCCGGCGGCTCTTCCAGCCGCCTGGAGTATGGAGAACAGACTGATCCAGCCACGACGGCTCGCCCCTGTTGCCTTTGAAGCACGCACGCCATCAGCCGCCTGGCACAGGCGGCTCGGTGAAGAGGCGCTCCGGCGGGCTATGCCTCCGCCCGCGGCCGCGAGACCAGCACGCGCAGGAGCTGGGTGAGCAGGAGGAAGAAGAGCAGGTACGCCACCATGGCGATGAGCGTGCTCACCTCGAAGACCGAGACCGGTCGCCCCGTCGCGCCCGGCGGATTGGGCAGCAGGCCAAGGAAGGGGGCAGCGAAGGGCTGGCTCAGAGCGTAGATCAGGCGCACAAAGGGCGTGCCCGGATTGGCGCCGATCAGCAGCAGGCCGACGCGCAGCGCCAGCAAAAGCTCAAGCACGATGGCCAGGAACCAGAGCACCTGATTGATCTTGGCCACCGCCGCCGCGGCCGGATTGGACGCAGGCGGCGCCGTCTCCGGCGCGGGGGGCGCTGGCCGGCTCACATTGACATTCGTCGTGCCCTCCCGACGCGGAACCGCCATACGCATCACCTCCCAGTTGCTCGCCGGTGAGCTAGTGCAAGTTGCGTTCCACGGAGACGCCACCGCGCGCTTTCAAGCGAGCGATGCCCCAGTGAGCTAGCGCAAGGTGCGTTCCACGCCGCCGAGGGCCCTGCCGGCGATGCCCCTTCGCAGAGGCCGCCCGCTCGACGCCGGCTCCAACGCGCTGCCACTGCCGGCGACGCCGCCCTCGCCCCGACCGCCCGTGCAGCACGCGGCCCGCGCCGGCACGGAACGTGCGGCAACGGCGGCAGTATCGACCGCATCGCAACCGACCGGTGACCCCGTCTAGACCAGCCGGCCCGATCATCGTCACGGGCTAGGGTGCACGCCTGCACGGCAGGGTGCGCGTCGCAGCACCTGCCGCGCTGCAGAGCTACATCCCCGCGGACGCTTTTGCGTTGTGAGTCACAAAGAGCAGTAGATGAGCGAACTCACGGTCCTGGTGGTGGACGACCAGCGGGAATGGCTCGACCTGGCCACCTCACTGCTGTCTGGCTGCCCTTCCCTGCGCATCGTCGGGACGGCGCGCACCGGCGAGGAGGCGCTGGCGCTCGTCCCGACGCTCCGGCCCAGCGTGGTGGTGTGCGACGTGGGGCTGCCGGGGATGAACGGGTTCCAGGTGGCGCGGCGACTGCGGGGCGCCGGCAGCCGTACAGTCGTCGTTAGCTGCGAAACCCATCCCGAGTACCCTGCCCTGGCGCGGAACGCCGGCGCCGAAGGATACCTGCCCAAGCAGGCCCTCTCCGCCCGCGCGCTCCTGGACCTGCTCAAGGCACATAGCCCGTCCTGCTCCTAGCCGGCACATCCGCCACGTTCCCGCTACCTGCACCAGCCTGGCCCTCTCCAGGAGAGAGTAACGAGCGGCGGGTAGCGATTAGCGCGTGGACGGAGTGGTGGGCCTTCACCCTGGCCCCTTCCCAGCCGGAGGTGATGCTTCCCAAGCGGAGCCCTCGCCCTCGCCCTCTGCCTATGGGAGAGGGGGCAGGTGGGCCGGCGCCCACAGGGAGAGGGGACTAAGGAGCCCTTACCCTGGCCCTTTCCCAGAGGGAGAAGGGACCCCGTCGCCTGGGGCGAGCGGCTATCCTGGATCTGGCGATGGATGCTACGCGCACGCTCCAGGGCGGGAGACCCGGTGGGGGACAGTGCTCTCGGGGGGCGCGGGGGCGGTGGCGGTGGCCTCGTGGCGCATCGCGCCGCTGCGCCGCGGCGGTGGGGCAACGAGCGCCGGGCGCGCGCGTCACGCGGGGCTACGTGGCGCGTCTGGCGCTGGCCGCGGCTGCGTCGGCCCTGGTCACGGCGTATGGCACGCTCTCCGTGGTGGGGGCGCTGGCCCTGACGCGCCCCGCGCGACTGCCCACCGACTGCGACGCGGCCGGCCCCGCACGGAACGCCGAGCGCGTGACGTTCCTCAGCCGGAGCGATGGCATCACCCTGGACGGCTGGCTGCTGGCGCCCAGGCGCGAGACGCCCCGCCGGCCGGCGGTGATCATGGTCCATGGCCTGGGCACGGACCGCCGGCACGAGCTGGGAGGGCGCTTGCTGGAGGTGGGGGAGCACCTGGCCGGGCGCGGGCACCCCGTGCTGCTCTTCGACCTGCGGGGCGCCGGCTGCTCCGGCGGCGCGCGCCACACGCTGGGCGCCAAGGAGGCGGGCGACGTCGGCGGCGCGATCGACTTCCTGGCGGGGCGCGGCCTTACGCAGCAAGGCGTGGCGCTCATCGGCTACTCGATGGGCGCGGCCGCGTCGCTGCTCCTGGCGCCATCCGAGCCACGCGTGCGCGCCGTGGTGGCGGATAGCGCCTACGCGGAGCTGGGATCGATCCTGGACGCGCAGCTACCGCGGGTGAGCGGCTTGCACCCCGTGTTCACGCCCGGCCTGGTGCTGGCGGCCTGGCCGCTGCTGGGCGTGAACGCCTACCGCGTGCGCCCCGTCGATGGAATGGCCCGCCTGGCGGAGCGGGGCGCCGCGCTCCTGGTGATCCACGGCGAGGCAGATCGCTGGGTGCCGGCAGCGCACGGCCGGCGGCTGGCGGCCACCTACGGCCCGCAGGCGGAGACGTACTTCGTGCCCGGCGCCGGCCATGCGGGGAGCTACTGGGCCGATCCGGCGGCGTATCTGGCGCGAGTGGCGGGATTCCTCGCGAGGTTCAAAGCTCGAGGTTCAAGGTTCAAAGCTGGGGGACGCGGTCCAAAGGTCACGGTGAGGCGAGCTGATTGACTGCGTTGAGCAGGGCCAGCATGTAGCCGGTGGCGTAGGCCCGGCCGCGGTGCCCCCACTCGCTGTCGTCGATCATGTGGGGCACATGGTCGTCGATGAGAAAGCCGGTGAAGCCCACCTCCTTGAAGGTGCGCATCGCCTCGAACAGGTTGACGTTGCCCTCCCCCAGGAAGCATTCGGCGAACTTCTCGGCCGTGCCCTGCACGTCGCGGAAGTGGCCGTAGAAGATCTGGCCCCGCGAGCCGAAGTAGCGGATCCCTTTGATCACGTTGGCGTGCCCGCCCATCTCCGACCAGCAGCCCATACAGAAGTTCAGGCCCCAGCTGGGGCTATCCACGATCTCCGACCCGCGCCGGAACCCCTCGAAGCTGCTGAAGATGCGGGCCACGCCGCCGAGCATGGGGACGGGCGGATCATCCGGGTGCAGCGCCAGCTTCACGCTGGCCTCTTCCGCCACGGGGATGACGGCCTTGATGAAGTACTCGTAGTTGGCCCACAGCTCGTCCGCGGGGTAGACGCGGTCGAAGCTGAGCGGGGCATCCTGGGCCAGGCTCATATCGAAGGCGGTGACGCGGGCGCCCCCGCGGCCGTAGGTAAAGCGGCTGGGGAAGCCGGTGGTCGGGTCGCGGTAGATGCGCCACACGGAGTTGGGCATCCAGTGGTAGCCCAAGATGGGGATACCGGCCTTGCCCAGGTTGCGGATGGTGGCCTGGTAGTGCTCAATCTGCTCGTCGCGCCCCGGCTGGCCGAGAATGGCCTTGATATAGAAGCGCAGCGGCGTGTTCTCCAGGGCCTCCAGGCGCAGCCCGTAGCTCTCCACGTACTCCCGCAGGCGCGCCAGATCGTCGTACTCCCAGCGGTGCTCCCCCGGCAGGCGGGGGGTATTGAGCAGCACGCCACTGACGCCGAGCTGCTTGGCGAAGGTCAGCCGCTCGTGGGTGGCCTCGTTGAACTGCCCGATCGCGATGCGCATGACTTCCGGCACGGTCCGATCCCTCCTTTTCAGATGTACCCGGGAGGTTATACCTGCGCGCGTGGCCAGAAACGCGGCGCCCCTTGCGCTCCCGGCGGGCCATCTTCCCTGGATGCGGCCACTAGCTGCCCCGGGGCAATGGCCGGCCGCGCACTGATACGTCACCGACACGCCTCCGACGTCCACCATACACTGCCGCGGGTACGCTGTGAGCGTCGCACGCAAGTGGCGATGGCAATCGCAATGGCAACCGGAATGACGACGGCAATGGCAACCGCAATGGCAACGGCGGCAAGCGCACGCGAGCCGGGTCCCGCCCAGCCGCCCGCCCCTCCACCGCCCGGCGGGGACGGCCGGCAGGCCCTGGCTGCGGAGCTGATCCAATACCTGCGCCCGCTGCTCAACTACGCCCGTGGCCTGCTGCGGGCGCGCGAGGCGGCCGGCGACCTGTGGCCCGGCGCGGTGCGGGCGGAAGAGATCGTCGACCACGCCCTTCTGGATGCCCTGCGGCGGCGGGCGGAGGGGGGCGCGGCGCCGGCCGGCAGGCAGCTCTATCCGTGGCTGCGCCGGCTGGTGCTGCGGGCGGTGGACCGCGAGGTGGAGCAGGTCCGCCGCCGGCGGCGCGAAGTCTCCCTGGAGCAGCCGATCGGCGCGCAGTGGCCCAGGGAAGCCGGCTACGGCGGGCCGCCGCGCCTGATCGACATCCTGCCCGATCCGTCGGCGCCGGTCCCCGAGCAGGTGGTGGAGAGCCGTGAGTTCCAGCAGGCGCTGGCCAGCATTCTCAGCCAGCTGCCGGATGGCTGGCGCGAGCCGTACCTCCTGCACGTGCGTGACGGGCTGACGCTGACGCAGGTGGCAGCGATGGAGGGCGTGCCCCGCGGCGAGGCGCGCCGGCGCATCGCGCGGGCACGGGAGTTCCTGCGTCAGCGCCTGGCGGAGGAGTACGCGGACACGGCCCTGCCGCCTCCTACGGAGGACCTATTCCTGCTGCTGGAGCGGATCGAGCCGGCCCCCGAGCACCGGGCGCGCATCCAGCGCCGCCTGGAGGACGCGGCTCAGGCGCAGAGCGGCCAGGGCCGCGAGGGCGGCCAGAACGGAGCGAGCGGCCAGATGGAGGGATCAGGGCTATGATTACGCGCCAAGACATCGAGCGACTTGAAGCCTTCGACGGGAAGGGCGCCCGCGTTCTGAGCCTCTATCTGAACCTGGACCCCGAGCGCCAGGTCCATCGCTCCTACCAGACGGTGTGCAAGGACCTGGTGAGGGAGATCGCCGATGCGCTGGACGCCGGGGACGAGCGGGCGCACCGGCAGCTCCACCAGGAGGCGGCGCGGGTCCAGGAGTGGCTAGAGGCCGAGGCGCCGCGGGGCAAGAGCGTGGCCATCTTCTCCTGCACCCCCGGGGGGCTGTGGCAGACGCACTTCCTGCCGGTGCCGCTCAAAGACCAGGCGGCCTTCGAGCCGGCGCCGTACGTAGAGCCCCTGCTCGACCTGCTGGACGAGTACGAGCGCTATGCCGTGGCGCTGGTGGATAAGGAGAAGGCGCGCCTGTTCACCGTATTCCTGGGTGAGATCGAGGAGCACCAGGTGGACGAGGAGGTGGTGCCCGGCAAGCACAAGCAGGGCGGCTGGTCACAGGCCCGCTACCAGCGCCACCATGAGGCGCACGTCTACTGGCACCTGAAGCGCGTCGCCGACCTGCTGGCCAAGATGTACCGCCGGCGGCGCTTCGACCGGCTGATCCTGGCCGGCCCCGAGGAGGCAACGAGCGAGCTGCGGCGCCTGCTGCCGCGGGCGCTGGCCCACCGGCTGGTCGGGACCTTCCCTGCAGAACTCTTCGCCAGCGATGCGGAGATCCTGCGCCAGACCCTGGAGGTGGAGCGGCGGGTGGAGCGGGAGGCGGAGGAGCGCCTGCTGGCGGAGCTCTTTGAGCTGGCCGGCTCCGCCGGGCGTGCCACCTATGGGGTGGAGCCGACGCTGGAGGCGCTGTGGCTGGGCGACGTGCAGAAGCTGGTCGTCGCCGACGGGCTGCGCGCCAGCGGCAGCGAGTGCCCCAGCTGCGGCCGGCTGACCGTGGCCAGCCTGGCGGAGTGCCCCGCCTGCGGCGCGGCGATGCGCACGGTGGAGGACGTCATCGAGCGGGCCGCGGAGCGGGCGCTTGACCAGGCCGGCAGCGTAGAGGTGGTGCACGGTGAGGCCGCGCAGCGGCTCCTGGACGAGGCCGAAGGGATGGGCGCCTTCCTTCGTTACCGGTGAGCTGGCCTGGCGTATTCCTGAGCGGCGCCCTCACCCTCTCCCTCTTTGGGAGAGGGAACTCTAGGCACAGCCCTCTCCTAAAGGGAGAGGGGGCTCGTCCTTAGCCATTGCGGTCGGCCGGTCAGGCTCGGGCCAGGGTCACCAGCAGTGGCGGGATGGTGGGGGGCGGGGCGGGCAGCGGCCACTGGTCGCGCCGTACCGTGACCAGCGCATAGGGCGCCACGTCCCCGGCCGCGACCGGCGTGGCCGGTGCCGGCCCGCCGCTCGACGGCGCGAACTCCAACTGAATGCCATCGCGCTGCACGCCGGCGACGCGAAGCACGAGCCCCGGGGCGCGGAGCACGGCCTCCGGCGCCTGCCCCCGCACTGGCCAGGCCAGCACGGCCACCTCACGCAGGAAGTCGATGTCCGGCGGGCGGTTCAGCGGCATCCGCCCCACCTGCAAGTGGTCGCGCCATCCCTGCGTCTCAAACGTCTCCTGGTCGGTAAACACGGCGTGCGCCAGCGGCCCGCCGGCGGCGCGCGCCGCCGCCAGGGCCTGCTCGTACG
>DAOTTI010000179.1:0-19763 GCA_034437795.1 Chloroflexota bacterium
GGCTGGGCGGGTCGGGGTGGGGGTCTGGGCCGCCGCCGGCGTGAGCGCGACCACAGCGGCCGTAGCGAGCGCGGCGCCGCTTGTGAGCGCGGCGCCAAGGAGGCGGTGCCTTGTCGAAAGGATCATCGGTGTGAAGCTCCCATCTCGCGTGCAGGTTGTCCTGCTCACACCACGGGCCAGGCGCCGGCACGGTTTCACGCCGGCGGCGCCGGGCGCGCGCCGTCCGTTCCCCGAGGCGTTCAGGCCAGGGGCACGGACCGGCGGGCTCTCGTGGCATGAGCGGCGCCTCGCCCCAACCATACCGCGGAGTGTGTCGGCCCACTGGCCAGCCGAGCGCCCCAAGGCGCGAGGGGCGCCCCGCCCCACCCAGGTGGCGCGCGACGGGCCGCGTACCGCATCCTCACTCCCGGCGCACCTGGCTATAATGCGCCATCCCTGATCGCCGGACCAACGACCGGCGGCAGGGAAAACGCCTGGGAGGATCGACCATGAGACGGCGCACGACACTTGGCCTGGGCCCCGCGGCGCTCCTTGCCTTGCAGGCCGCCTATCGCCTGCCGCTGGCTTACGCCCGCGGTGAAGGCGGGACGTTCGTCTTCGGGCGCGGCGGCGACTCGGTGAAGCTGGACCCGGCGGTGATCACAGACGGCGAGTCCGCGCGGGTCACCGAGCAGATCTTTGAGACGCTGGTCACCTTTGACGGCGCGACGACGAACATCAAGCCGGCGCTGGCGCGGAGTTGGGACATCTCGCCAGACGGGCTGGTGTACACGTTCTACCTGCGTGACGGCGTCACCTTCCACGACGGCACCCCCTTCGACGCCGAGGCCGTGAAGTGGAATTTCGATCGCTGGCATGACCCGGCCAACCCGTGGCGGCTGCCGACCGACGTCTTCGAGTACTACGAGGACGTGGCCGGCTTCAAGGACGCCATCCACAGCGTGGACGTGATCGATCCGCTGACGGTGCAGATCACGCTCAACGAGCCGCAGGGGCCGTTCCTGCTCAACCTGGCCCTGTTCGCCTTCGCCTTCGCCAGCCCCACGGCGATGATGGCCGATCTGGAGAACGCCTACCGCAACCCGGTCGGGACGGGTCCTTTCAGGTTCGTGGAATGGGTGCCGGGCGACCGGATCGTGCTGGACAAGCACTCCGGCTACTGGGGCGAGCAGGCCAAGCTGGACCGCGTGATCGTCCGCGTCATTCCGGACAATGCAGCGCGGTTCCTGGCCGTCAAGTCGGGCTCCATCGACATGATGGAGCAGGCCAACGTGGAGGACGTGACCAATGCGCGCCGTGACCGCAACCTGCAGGTCATCCTTCGCCCGCCACTGAACATCGCCTACATCAACATGAACCTCAAGCAGCGGCCGTTCGATAACCTGAAGGTACGCCAGGCGGTGGCCGCGGCGATCAACCGGTCGGCGATCGTGGAAGCGCTGTACGGCGGGCTGGGCTCGGTCGCGACCCAGTTCATTCCACCCAGCGTGCTGGGCTGGAACCCAGACGTGAAGGGGCCGCAATATGATCCGGCCAGGGCCAGGCAGCTCCTTGCCGAGGCGGGGTATCCCAACGGGTTCACCACCGACTTCTGGTACATGCCCCTGGCGCGGCCCTACTACCCGAACCCGCAGGCGATTGCCGAGGCCTTCGCGGCGGACCTGGCCAAGGTGGGGATCCGGTGCAACCTCAAGACGGAGGACTGGGCATCCTACCTGACGGACCGCAACGAGCTCAAGTTCCCGATCTGGATGCTGGGCTGGACCGGCGACAACGGCGACCCCGACAACTTCTACTTCACCTTCTTTGGCCAGTTCAAGAACGACAACTCCTGGGACAACGCGCAGGTACGCGCCCTCTTGCTCCAGGCCCAGAAGTCGTCCGATCTGGCGGAGCGGGACGAGCTCTACCGGCAGGTGGCCGTGATCGTGGAGCAGGACGTGCCGCGCATCCCGATCGCGCATTCGAGCGTGCCGCTGATTGCGCGCTCCTACGTGCGGGGCTACGCGGCGCACCCCACGGCGACCGAGTTCTACAGCTCCGTCTGGCTGGACAAGTAACGTCCGTCGCATGCTCACGTATACGCTCAGACGCCTGGCCGAGGCCGTGCCGGTGCTGGCCGGGGTCTCGGTCGTGGTCTTCCTCTTCCTGCGCCTCATCCCCGGCGATCCGGCCCTGACGCTCCTGGGGGAGCGCGCCAACGAGCAGAACCTGGCTCGCGTACGTGAGCAGTTCGGGCTTAACCAGCCCCTGCACGTGCAGTACTGGCGCTTTGCGGAGCGGGCGCTGCACGGCGACCTGGGTCGCTCCATCCGCACCAACCGGCCGGTGATGGAGGAGGCGCGGTCGCGGTTTGCCGCCACGGTCGAGCTGAGCGTGGCGGCGCTGACGCTGGCGGTGGTGGCCGGCGTGGGGGCTGGGGTCGTCTCCGCCATGCGGCGGGGCTCGCTGGCCGACCATCTGGCGCGCGTCCTGTCGCTGGCCGGGATCTCCATGCCCATCTTCTGGCTGGGGCTGGTGCTGATCTGGGTCTTCGGGGTGCAGCTACAATGGCTGCCCACCGATGGGCGGCTGGATGCGACGGTGCGCTACACGCCGGTGACCAACTTCGTGCTGATCGACGCCGTGCTGCAACGCCGGTGGGACCTCATTCCGAACCTCTTGCGCCATCTGGCCCTGCCGGCGGTCGCGCTCTCCACCGTGCCCATGGCCGTCATCGCGCGCATGACGCGCAGCGCGATGCTAGAGGTGCTGCGAGCCGACTACGTGCGGACGGCGCGGGCCAAGGGGCTGCCGGAGCGGATGGTGATCTTCGGCCACGCCCTGCGGAACGCCGCGTTGCCGGTAGTGACGATCGTCGGGCTGCAAGTGGGCTTCCTGCTCAGCGGCGCCATTCTGACCGAGACGATCTTCGCCTGGCCGGGCGTCGGGCGATGGGTGTTCGAGTCGATCCTGAACCGTGACTATCCGGTGGTGCAGGGGATGACCCTGGCCGTCGCCGTCATCTTCGTGGCCGTCAACCTGCTGGTGGACATCCTGTACGCCTTGTTGGATCCGCGCATCCGGCTCCGCTAGCCATGGCCATCAACGAGCGCCTGCCGCTCCCGTCCCCGCCCCTGCCGCTGGGCACGCGGGGCACGGGGGCGGCCGCGCCGGCGACCCCGCCGGAGGCGCTGGGCTGGACGCGGCGCGCGGGCCGGTCTCCCCTGGGGGACTCGCTGCGACGGCTGTTGCGGGACCGCGCGGCGATGGCCGGGCTGGCCATCATCGTCGTCATGGCCTTGCTGGCCATCTGCGCGCCCTTGATTGCGCGCCGCAGCCCCGTAGAGCAGGAGCTGGTCAAGCGCCTGCGGCCGCCGTCCATCGAGTATCCCTTCGGCACCGACAACCTGGGCCGCGACGTCTTTGCGCGGGTCCTGTATGGCGGGCGGATCTCGTTGCGGGTGGGGTTCGTCTCGGTTGCGCTGGGGGTGGTGGCCGGCGCCCTGCTGGGATTGCTGGCCGGCTACGGCGGCCGGCTGGCGGATTCGGTGATCAGCCGGCTGATGGAGGTCCTGCTGGCCTTCCCGTCCACGTTGCTGGCCATCGCCATCGTGGCGGCGCGCGGGCCGGGGATCGAGAACACGATGGCGGCCATCGCCGTGATCAGCGTGCCGGTCTACGCCCGCCTGATGCGCGCCAGCGTGCTCGCGCTCAAGGAGCGCGACTTCGTGGTCGCGGCCCGCTGCACGGGGGCGTCCGGCGCGCGCATCCTCTTCCGCCACATCCTGCCCAACGGGCTTTCGCCGCTCATCGTGCAGGCCACCCTGGGGATCGCCACGGCCATCATCGAGGCGGCCGCCCTGGGCTTCCTGGGGCTGGGCGCCCAGCCTCCCACACCGGAATGGGGGCTGATGCTGACCGATGCGCGGAACTTCCTGCTCAATGCGCCCTGGGCCATGATCTTTCCGGGCCTGGCGATCATGCTCACGGTACTGGGGTTCAACCTGTTTGGCGATGGCCTGCGGGACGCGCTGGACCCGCAGCTGCGGCAGTAGGCTCGTCCGGCCCCACCCCGCCCCGACGCGGGGACGCGGAGACGCGAGAAGAGGAGGGCAGCCCTCACCCCCGGCCCCTCTCCCGCACGCGAGAGAGGGGGAAGCCAGCCATGGTCTGGCGCCATGCGGCGCCGTCACCCTGGCCCTCTCCCAGACGGAGAGGGAACGCAACGGCGCACCATCGGGAAGAAGCGGCTACACCTATGCCCGCGGAGCAACTGCTGCTGGCATTTGGCGGCCGCGGCGAGTATGCTGAGGGGAGACGATCCCCGCCGTGCCCTTCCGCCGCCGCGGCAAGCGCCTACTTCGCCTGGATTATTCACGGCCGGCGCATCTGTTCCCTCTGCCATAGGGAGACGGTGACGACTCCGCTCGTGAAGATGCCAGGTTCGAGGATTGGGCAGGGAGTCGCTGTCGGGATGGACGACGAAAAATCGAAAGACGAATGCACCTGCGCCTGTACTCTTTCGTCCTTCGTCCCGTCGGCCGGCGCTCTCGCGCGGTAAGCGCCAGGGAGGTGAGGGTCGCGATTGCTGGTGCCGGAGGTAACCAGGACCATGGAAACCGCAGGTCAAAGTACCCTGATCAACCGTATGATCCGCGCGGCCAGGCTGGAGAACGAGGTGTTCGAAGAGGTGGAGGCGGATCGCACCGCGACCAATGGCGCCCTCCTGGTGGTAGTGATCGCGGCAGTGGCCACCGGCATCGGCGCCGCGCTGGCCCACATGCTGCGGGGGGCGCCCGGCCGGGTTCCGGGGGCTCTCGTGGGCGAGATCGTAGGGGCCATTATCGGCTGGCTGGTGTGGTCGTACGTCACCTACTTCATCGGCACGCGCCTCTTTGCCGGCCGGGCCACGCCGGGCGAGCTGCTGCGCACCATCGGCTTCGCGCAGGCGCCGGGGGTCCTGAACGTGCTGAGCTTCATTCCCGTCCTGGGCGGGCTGATCCGCTTTGCCGTGGCCATCTGGCTGCTGGTGGCCGGGGTCGTGGCAGTGCGGCAGGCCCTGGACTTCGACACTGGCAAGGCGATCCTGACCACCATCCTGGGGTGGCTGGCCCTGATCGCCATTGCGATCATCCTCGCCGTGCTGGGCTTCGGCGCCGCCGCGGCCTTGGGCTAGGGACCTTATAGGGCACGCTACTTTCTGGCGCGGCGGTCGCGGGCCAGTTCCTTGCCCAGACGCGCGGCCCAGGCGGGGGAGACGCGGCGGGCCGTCTTGCGGTCCGGCAGCAGGCGGCAGACCGGCCCGTCCTCGCACAGATCCATACAGTCGACGGGCACGACGGAGACGCGGCCGAGGACGCCCTCGGCGCGCAGGCTTTCCAGGAGCGCATCGAACGCCTCACGGGCGCCGGCCCGCGTGCAACACCCGCCCACGCAAAACTGCACGCTGAGCCTCCCCTTCTGCAGGGAGGCGCGGCGGCACTCGGGGCAGAGTGTGGCGAACGCGGGCCCGCCTCACACCGTGCTGCGCAGGCTGCTCGGCTTCCCGCACAGCGGGCAGACGGCTTGGGCTCGTGGCGGCCAGGGAGCGCCTGCTGGCCCGTACATGGGGAGCGGCTGACGTTTGGGCATAGAACTCTTTCGCTCAGCCTCCTGGGCCAGCGCTGGCGCGGCCGGTAGGGGGCACGAATGTCATACTATGCAAGCCTAACAGACCGGCCCCCGGCCACCGCGGGCGGGCGTTCAGGCCACTGCCGGTAGCCCTGGCGCGCGCCTTGTCCGGCGCAGGGCGGCCACCTGAGCGTTGAGACCCGAGCCATGAGACCTGAGAGGTGCTATGACCATACGTTTGGGGATCGTTGATTGCGACACCAGCCACGTGGTGGCCTTTACGCAGCGCCTGAACCACGTTGGCATCGGGGAAGACCACTGGGTGGAGGGAGCGCAGGTGGTAGCCGCCGTGCCGTTGCCGTCGCTGGTCTCCCCCGAGCGGGTGGGGCCATTTACGGAGCAGCTGCGCGGCTACGGGGTAGCCATCCTGGACCGTCCCGACGACCTGCTGGGCCAGGTAGACGGGGTGCTGATCGAGTCCGTGGACGGCAGCGTGCATCGCGAACGGGCCCTGCCGTTCATCGAAGCGGGCGTCCCGGTGTGGATCGATAAGCCGTTTACCTGCTCGACGGAGGATGCCCGCGCCCTGGTGGCGTCGGCGCAGCAGCGGGGGGTCCCCATCTTCTCGGCGTCGGCGCTGCGCTACGACCTGCCGGTCCAGGACATCGTCGCGCGGCGTGATGAGCTGGGCCGCGTGCTGGGCGTGGACGCCTATACCCCCGCCTCGGTGCATCCGCGCAACCCCGGCTTCTTCCACTATGCGGTGCATGGCGTGGAGATCGTCTACGCCCTGCTGGGGCCAGGCTGCCGGACCGTCCGCTGCATCCACGAGGAAGGCGTGGACCTGGCCGTCGGCGAGTGGAGCGACGGGCGGGTGGCCACCGTGCGAGGCACGCGCCAGGGGGCGTACGGCCTCGGCTGTACCGCCTTTACCGAGAAGGCGGTGGTGCCGGTGGCCAGCAGCCGCTACTTCTACCGCGAGCTGCTGAAGCGGGTGGTGCGCATGTTCGAGACTGGTGAGAGCCCGATCTCCGGCGAGGAGCTGGTGGAGGTGGTCGCGTTCCAGGAAGCGGCCAACGCCTCGATGGCGCGCGGCGGCGAGCCGGTGCCTGTGGTAAGGTGAGGCCTGGCAGCGGAGGCAGCGCGGAGGCAGCGCGGAGGAAGGGAGAAGGGGGAGGCAGTGAACGGAGCGAACAGACCGAACGGAGCGAAGGAGGACGTGACGATGGCAGACGCAAGCCGCATGACGCGGCGCGCAATCCTGGGACGGGGCGCGGCCCTGGGCCTGACCCTGCCAGCCATGGCCGCCTGCGGCCAGGCGGGCGGGACGGGCGCCCGCACCACGGCCCCGGGCGAGCTCTCCGGCAAGCTGGTGCTGGCCCTGGCCGGCGACGCGCAGCAGCACCCCGCGGCCATTCTCGACGGCTTCAAGGCGCGGTACCCCAAGCTGCAGATCGAGACGATTGGGGGCGCCTGGAACGACAACATCAACAAGGTGACGGAGATGGTCGCGGCCGGCACGCCGCCGGACGCCTGGTACGGCGAGAACGGGCGCGCCACCGGCTGGGGGCCGCGGGGGTGGATCCGCGATCTGGCGCCGTACATCAAGCGGGACATGAAGGAGAGCGACTACTACGCGGTCGGGCTGGCGAAGGATCCGGAGAACCGGCAGTGGGGGGTCGCCGGCGACCTGCAGGTGGTGGCGCTCTTCTACAACACCAACGCCTTCGCCGAGGTCGGGCTGAAGGCGCCGTCGCCGGACTGGAAGCTGGATGATCTGACGGAGGCGGCTCGCCGCCTGACGGACCCGGGCAAGAAGCAGTACGGGTTTTTCGCCCAGCCAAGCTACATCACCACCAGCTGGTACCTCTTCCCCAAGCTGTTCGGCATCGGCGTCCTGGACGACACCCTCACCAAGTCGCAGTTCAACCATCCCAAGGTGCTGCAGGCGTACCAGGCGATGATGGCGTTCATCGAGCGGGGCTGGGCGCCGACCATGGCCGACCAGGGGAAGTACCCGTTCGCGCCGGCGCAGGGGGCGGAGGGGCGCAGCGCAATGCAGTTCCACATCTACGCGCGCCTGGGCGACGCGTCGATGAAGGACTTCACGTACGACGTGGAGATAGTACCCAGTGGCCCCGGCGGGCGGTGGACGACGGTGATCTCCAACGCCTGGGTGATCGGCAAGGAATCCAAGATGGCCGACGCGGCCTGGGAATGGATCAAGTGGCACAGCCAGCCGGAGCAGCAGCTGATCCGCGCGCGGGCCGGGACCGGCCTGCCCATGAACCGCAAGGCGGCGGAGGAGGTGGTCAGCCAGGCCCCGCCGCCGCCCAGGAACCGGCGGGCCTTCCTCCGGAGCCTGGAGTTCGCCGGCACGCTGGGGGAGAACGCCGTGTGGCAGGAGTGGCGCACAGCGGCCCAGAACGAGCTGGTCAAGGCCTTCCGCCAGGAGACCGCCCTGGCCGCGACGCTCCAGGAGACGCATCGCCTGGTGCAGGCGGAGCTAGACAAGTTCTACAAGAAGTAGCAGGTAGAAGGTGTAGAAGACGCAGGGCCGGGCATTGGGGACCGGCGTAGCACCTGATGCGCGGCGCCCAACGCAGGGGCCATTCGGAGGAAGCTCCGGATCGCGCAGGCGGTAGCGTACAGGGCGCAGCGCGGGCCTGCCGGCGCTGCCATAATCTCTTGGCCATCCTGGTGCACGATGCGCAACGCGGGGCTTTCAGTCCCGAAACAAGGTGCTACAATCGGCCTGAGGGGCACGGGCGAGCACACAGGGGCGACACTGGGCGGGCTCGTGTATCCCGGTACCGAAGCCGCGGTGCGTGCAAGCCAAGTGAGTGAAGGGTAAAGAGCACAGCCAATGACCTACGTCATTACTGAACCGTGCATCGGGGTGAAGGACGCCTCCTGCGTTGAGGTGTGCCCCGTGGACTGCATCCACTCGGACGACAGCCAGCCACAGTACTACATCAACCCCGACGAGTGCATCGACTGTGGCGCGTGCGAGCCGGTCTGCCCGGTCAGCGCCATCTTCCCCGAAGACGCCGTGCCGGACGAGTGGAAGCACTTCATCGAAGTGAACGCCGCCTACTATCGAACGTAGCCGGTCCCATCGGCCCGGGGGCCGTGGCGGGCTCCGTGAGCGGTGCGCGCCAGCGAAGGCAGCTCGAGGGCGCGCGACGCCGCCCCAGAGCTGCCTTCTTGTCGGGTATAACCAGCTCCTCCGGACGCGGCCCTGCTGCGTCCCCTCTCCCTCTGGGAGAGTGATCAATCCTCTCTCCCTCCAGGAGAGGGCGAATGTCAGCGCTCCTTTGAGAAGGCCCCCATCAGCCTGGTGACACCCTTTCTTGTCGGCTGCGGGCCAGTATGTCATCATCCTGGTCACGCTCCCCTTTGCCAGGGCGAGCCAGTACAGCAGGCGGGGTGGCCGAGGCCGGCCGCTAGCTGCTCTAGGGCCGGTAGCTGCTCTGATGAGCGCACGCCAGGGGGCGAGTGCCGGCGGGCGGGCCACTCCCCGAGAAGCGAGGTAAGAGCATGGCGGGGCAAAACGGCCTCATCCGGATCGGGTTCATCGGCGCCGGCGGGATCGTCCGGCAGCGGCACGTGCCGGGGCTACGCCGCGTAGCAGGCGTAGAGTTCACCGGCGTGTGCAACAGCACGAAGGAGAGCACGGCGCGGGCGGCGGAGGAGTTCGGGATCAAGCGCCAGTTCGCCACGCCGCGGGAGCTGATCGAGGCGGATGAGATCGACGTGGTGTGGATCGGGACGCAGCCATACCTGCACAGCCGGCTGGCGATCGCGGCGCTGGAGGCGGGCAAGCACGTCTTCTGCCAGGCCCGCATGGCCATGAACTACGCCGACGCGCGGGCGATGTACGAGGCCTGGCGTGACAGCAAGCTCACGGCCATGCTCTGCCCGCCCCCGCACTATATGCGGGGGGACCGCGTGATCCGGCGTATGCTGAAGGACGGCTTTATCGGGCGGCCCTACCAGGTGACGGTGCGGTCCTTCGCCGACACCTACCACGATCCATCGCGGCCGGTCCACTGGCGCCAGATCGCCCGCATCTCCGGCGTGAACACGCTGGACGTGGGGATGCTGATTGAGGTGGTGCACCGCTGGCTGGGGTACACCAGGAAGGTGACGGCCCAGGCGCTGACCATGATCCCCGAGCGCCCGCCGGCGGAGGTCCACCAGGGCGCCGGTGAGACCAGGGTGGAGCGGCCGGACCTGCTCACCGTGGCGGCGGAGATGGAGAACGGGGCCCTCTTCTCCGGCCTGTGGAGCGGGGTGGCGCGGTTCGGGGCGGAGCCGAACGCGATCGAGATCTTCGGCTCGGACGGCACGATCCGCTATCTCTCCGGCACGGATGCCCCTGGCAGCGGCCGGATCCTGGCCGCGCGGGCCGACGAGCCGGGGCTCCGTGACCTGCCCATTTTGGACGACGAGGCCCGCTCCTGGACGGTGGAGGCCGACTTCATTCGCGCGGTACGCGAGGGGATCCGCGACCCCGAGCCGTCCTTCTGGGACGGGCTGAAGTACATGGAGTTCACCGACGCGGTGTTCCGGAGCGCCGCTGAAGGCCGCGCCGTCACCCTGCCGTACGATCCCGGCCTGGCGCGCTAACCTACCCTGGATAGTCCACGGCCAGCGCGGGGGTCCCTCTCCCTGTGGCAAAGGGGGAGGGTGAAGGCTCCGCTGGCGAATAGGCCGGACTAGCCTGGACGGTTCACGGCAAGTGAGGAGTTTCCCTCTCCGTTTGAGACTGGGGCAGGGCTCTTCCGCGCGGTGGCGGGCGATGGGCGCGCAATCCGTCTCACTTTGGGAGAGGGGTAGGGTGAGGGCTCCACAGGCGAATGCGCGGGGCTCGCGCCTGCCGGCGCTCCGTGCCCTCTCCCGATGGGAGAGGGCCAGGGTGAGGGCTCCGTTGGTGACTATTCGGGACTAGAGCAGGGCCAGGAAGATGTACACGGCCACGAAGACGGTAGCGGCTGTTCCGAGCGTGGCGAGCAGATCGGCGCGCAGGTGCTTCATCCCCCATTGCAACGGCCGGCGACCCCTAGCGGTGACGGCAAGCCCCCGTCCTCCCGCGGCTGTACCTGTCCGGCCCCGTCGTTGCAACGGCCGGCGACCCCTAGCGGTGACGGCAAGCCGGTCGCCCCTGTCGGCCCAGTCGCCCGCCCCATACGGCCGATAGTCTGGACCGGCCACGAGGGGTAGCCCACGGCGGTAGCGACGGCGGGATGCGCCGCCTGGCCGGCACAGCCCCGGCCCGCGGCGGGCGCTCACGAACCGGCAGGGCCAGGGCGTGGCGGGGGCTTCTCTGGCGGAGGCGCATGGGAGTCGAACCCACCGACCGCCGCGCGAGCGACGGTCCACCGGTTTTGAAGACCGGGCCAGTCACCGGACCAGCCGCGCCTCCATGGCTGCACCGCGCAGGATGCAGCAAAAGTCTACCGGACGGGCCTTACCTGACGGCCCGGCCCAGGCTCCCAGCTCCGCCTTTTCGGCCGACTTTCAAGCCAACCGTCAGGCCAACCGTCCACGCCCAGCATCACCGAACTCCCTCCGGCGGCGAACGCGCCGGGCGCGGTGTCGGGGCGCTGCTCCGGCGCTGCCTCAGGTCCCCGCCCCCGCTTCTGTTGCCGCGGGCCGACTTGCTAGCCGGCCCGTGGCGCTCCGCCCATCCGTACAGCACCTCTCCGGCGCGCCACAATCAGACGTCCACACTACGTCCGCCCCCGCGCTGGGCCGCTCCGTGGCTCAGTGCAGTGCAGCACCTTGTAGCGCCGGTCGGACGCGGCCAGGCGGACCTGGCCAAAGACCCGCGCCGCGGGGCGCTCGTAGGGGAGGGCGCGGTTGGCGACGAACCAGGCCCCGCCGCCGGCCCGCAGGTGGTCCGGCGCGCCGCTGATGAACCGCTCGGCAGTGGCTAGCTGCTCCTGGTAGCCGCGGTGGGCCGGCAGGTTGGAGAGAATGGCGTCAAAGCGCTCGCCGGCCACCGGCTGATACGCGTCGCCGAGGCGCACATCGACGTTGACCAAACGGTTGCGGGCGGCGTTCTCGCGCGCCAGCTCGACGGCGGGGGCGGAGCTATCGACCAGCACCACTCGCGCGCGGGGATCGAGCGCGGCGATCGCCAGGCCGATCACGCCCGCGCCGCAGCCAAGATCAAGCACCTTTGCCCCAGGAGGCACCTGCGCCGTGTCGAGCAAGAGGCGTGATCCGGGGTCGATGCCGCGGGCGCTGAAGACGCCGGCGGCCAGCCGGAAGCGCACCGTGACGCCGCGCAGCGTGAGGTCATAGAGCCGGTCCGCCTGCGGGATCACAGGCTCAGCGGCGGGAGCCCGCGGCCCCGTGGCGGCAAATAGCCGGCGCTGGCCGGCTCCCCGCGCGACCGGCTCGACCGATGCGAAGAGCTCGCACGCGTAGCCAACGAACGTGTCGCCACCGCGCCGGCGGTGCACCTGGAAGTACAGGACCCCATCCGACTTCAGCGCCTGGGCGGCGGTGCAGATGGCGTGGCGGACGGGGGCGTTCCCCAGGAAGAAGGGGGCCAGCAGCAGGGCCAGGTCGAACGTGCCGCGCTCCGACGGCTGGGGCTGAGTGGTCACCCGTACCTCCAGGTTGGCCAGGCCAGCCGCGCGGGCTTGCCGGTCGAGCTCAGCCGCCAGATCGACTGCCGGACGCAGGGCCAGGACCTGGCGGACGCGTCGGGCCAGCCAGAGGGCGGCGCTGGGATCGTAATAGCCCAGCTCCAGCGCCCTCGCACGCGCGGGGGCCGCCACGTGGCGCTCGATCATCGGCAGGTCGTAGTACTGAGGGCTGGCGCCGCGCATCTCCAGTACGGCAGTGTAGCCGGCAGCACGAAGGCTCCCGGAGGCCAGTATACTGGCGCCGGAGGCGCGGGAGAGCGGTCCGGCGGGGCAGCATTGCGCGGTGTAGTCGGGCCGTGCGCCCGCAGGCGTCTCGATGCGGCGCTTCGCCGGACCGGACCTGGCCTCGGCCGGGCCGCCCGCGGGCGCCTCGCCCGCAGTCCTGGCCGCTGTAGCTAGAGGACTTGAGGAGAAGATGAGGAGTAGCCAATGGCAAGCTCGGTAGCGACAACATCTGCGGTGCCCGCGTCACCGTCGCCAGAGGGCCCAGGCTGGCTGAGCGCGGAGGAGGCGCAGGCCCTGGCGCAGCTGGACGCGCTCGTGCGTGAGACCCACCTGCTCTGGGATGAGGAGTGGGTCGGCTTTTCCTGGCGCAATTACACCTACGAGCACATGCAGCGGGTGCGGGCCCTGGCGCGCACGCTGGGGCGCATGGAGGGCGCCGACGGGCGCGCCATCGAGTTCGCCGCCACGCTGCATGACGTGACCAAGAGCTACGACGGGGAGATCATCGTCGGCCCGGACGGCAAGCGCATCCTGGACGAGAACGGCTTCTGGAAGAACGAGGTCCTGCCGCCGGCGCGGCGCAACAAGGTGACCGACCTGTACGAGCAGCTAGGGCTGGCGGGCACGCTGCACAACGTGTCCGGCGGCCGGATCGCCAACGTCCTGCTGGCCGAGCTGGGGTTCGACGAGCGGTTTCGGGCCCGTGTGGAGCAGGCCATCCGCGAGCACCTGCTGGCCGGCCAGGAGGCGTCGCTGGAGGGCAAGGTCCTGTACGACGCAGACACGATCGACGCCAACATCGGGCTGCCGGCCTTTTACCGCAATATCCAGATCAGCCTGCACGGGCAGGACCGGCAGTACGCGCGCCGTGGCGAGAGCTTTGCCGCCTGGCTGCGCGCCAACCTGGCGCCGTACCTCGGGACGTACCTGCGGGAGCGCATCCCGGCGTGGATCGACGGGAAGCAGCGCGATTTCCTGCCCAAGCTGACCACGCCAGCGGGGCGACAGCTAGCGGAAGAGCGCCTGGCGCGCCTGCGCCGGATCAACGACCGGCTGATGGAGGAGTTGGACGACGTGGCGTCGGCGCTGGAGGACGGCGGGCTGGCCGTGGTGCGCTACTTCATGGAGCACCGGAGCAACCCGCGCCTGACCAAGCAACTGGCGCTCCTGGAGCAGCGCTGGCCGGAAGTGGGGCGGGCGCCGGGGCCGGCGGACCTGCTGCAGCAGCTACGCGCCGAGGTGGAGGGGCGCCTCTAATCTGGCCAGCTGATGCGGTACTGTTGAAGCAGCGTGAAGAGCTACTGGATCTACCGGCTTGCCTTCTTCGCCTGCATTGCGTTCTCCGTGGGCGCGGTGGTGTTCACCTTGGCCAGTCGCCAGCAGGCGACGGCGCGCGCGGAGGCCGGCCGCGCCCGTCCAGGCGCCGTGAGCCGGCCGCGCGAGGCGCCGACCGGCCCCGTGCTGCCCGGCCGTGACGGCGCGGCGCCCCTGTCCGCGCGGGTGCGGATCACGACGGTGGTGCCGTTCAAGCGCGAGATCCACCTGCACAACTTTGGCGATGGCGCGGAGGATCTGAGTGGCTGGAGGCTCATTAGCCCGCGCCCGGGGAGCGAAGACACCTATACCTTTCCCGTCAGCACCGTCCTGCTGCCCGGCGAATCGCTGATCGTGATCGTCGACGAGGGCGCCGATGCCCCCGGCATCCTGCACTGGCGGGTCGGGGGAGACGCTCGCGTGCTGGACCCGCAGGCGGATACGGTGGTGCTGGTGGACGATGAAGGGCGCGAGGTCTCGCGCTTTCAGTACACTCGTCGCTAGCGCCACCAGCTTCAAAGTTCAAGGTTCACAGTTCAAAGTTCACCATTCAAAGGTTAGAAAGTTCAAGGGCAGGGGGCCTGCGGGTTTCCAGCCTGGCATTGATTGAGGTCCGTGATCCACCCGCGCGCGTGTCCCTGCGGCCGAGCCAGCAAGGCGCGCCTGAGACCTAACGTGAGGAGATGCATCCATGGCCGACCGCCACCGGACGAACAAGCGCACCTTCGAACGAGACCGTGGCGGAGGCCGCGCCGGATCGCCGGGCACGGGCCCCGGCAGCCGCGGGCGGGGCCAGGGCGGCGGGCGCCCCGCAGACCGCCGCGACTTCCGCGCCTCCCCCAGAGCGTCCGGCGCCATGCCGCATCGTGACCGCCCGCGGCCCCCACGCCCCGAGGAGACGGATCAGTTCGCTGAGGTCGAATCGGGGCTGGCGGAGACCATCCTGGATACGGCCGCCCGCTTGACGGAGTTGGTGGGCACCGACGGCCTGCCGGAAGGCTACGTCGAGCGCCGCCAGGCCGTCGTCGAGACCTTCGAGGCCATCTACTACGCAGTGCTCGAAACCGTCACCGGCGAAGGGAAAGCGTAATGCGTCATGCGTAATTCTCCGGCGGGCGGCTATTACGCATTACGTATTACGCATGAGGTAGTCGAAGGCGACCTTGGCCGCGCGGGCGAGGGCCTTCTCCGCCTGGTTTTCCACTGTCCAGCGCTGGTCGGCTACGTCGCGGCTCATGCCGACGAACACGATGGGGCAGCCGGGCGGCCGTGGCCAGGACCCTGTCTCTCCTGCGGCCCTCCCGCGCAGGTCCATCGTACCGGTGGCCGGCCGTGGCGGGGCCTCTGTCCCTTGCGCGGAGCAGCCCGCGGGGGCCCGTCCGGATGCCGGCGGGCGGCGCGGGCCCTGCTGCGACGGGCCGGCGCTCTCCGGGCGCGCGCCGGCCACCGGCGCCGGGCGCCAGATGATCCCCGCATCGTGGCGCACGCCGTTCAGGCTGCCGGTTTTGTGGGCGATCGGCGTCCCTTCCGGCAGGTAGCGCGGAATAGCCGCCCGCCACATCTGCCGGCGCAGGATGGCCACCGCCAGCGCTGAAAGCGGGGGGCTCAACACCGACCCGTGCAGCAGCAGCTCATACAGCCGGCCGATCTCCACGGGGACGGCCAGGCTGGGGCCGGGCGGGCCGGGCATCTCCGGCTTGCCGAAGTAGCGGTGTAACCGCGTATGACGGCAGCCTAGACGGTCCAGCATCGCGTTCACCGGCTCGATGCCCGTCACGTCCAGGATGAGATTGGTGGCCGTATTGTCGCTGAGCGCGATCATGGCCGTGCAGGCATCCTCAAGGGAGATGGCCAGCCCGGCGCGGAAATACTGCAAGACGCCCGATCCGCCGGTCTTGTGCCAGTCGGTCAGGGTCACCGTCTGGTCGAGTGAGACGGCGCCGTCCTGCGCCATCTCCAGCAGGCGAAGCATGATCGGCAGCTTGATGACGCTGGCGGCGGGAAACGGCTCGCCAGCGCGGAGCTCCGCCTTGGCCCCCGTCGCCAGGTCATGCACGTAGAAGGCGAAGACGCCTTTCGTCCTCGCCACCACCTGCTCTAGCCGGCTGCTCAGCGTCTCCTTCACGTCCCAGCCTGTCTCGCGCCAGGAGGTGGTACACCGGCGCCGCACGCCACCCAAGCGCGCCTCGGCCAACAACGATACAGCGCCGAGGCCGGCGTCGTCCGCCGGCGGCTAGTTGCCATCTGCGCCCGCAAAGCCGTATCTTCCAGGCGGACAACGAGGGAGGTTCTGCGGATGGACACCATGCTGCTCTCACCACGCGGGGCCGGCGCCAGCCGCCGGCGAATGCTGGGCGCCCTTGCGGCCGGCAGCGGCGCCTGGGCGCTGGCCGCCTGTGGCCGGCCGTCGTCCTCCGGCGAATCAGGGCCAGCGGCGACAAAGAAGCAGGTTACGATCCGCATCACGGCCCGCCAGGTGCCGGAGCAGGACATGTGGCCGGTGCGGGTGCCCGCGTTTCATAACGTCTATCCCCACATCAGGGTGGAGCCGGACCTGCACGCGGGGGATATCCAGGAGAAGATCGCCACGCTGATCGCGTCGGGAACGATCGGGGACGTGGTGCACACCCACCCCTCGGCGGCGCAGCCTCAGCGCCTGTTCCTGGGCGGCAGCATGCGCGCGCTGGACGCGTTCGTGGCCAAGGACAAGCTGGACCTCCGGCAGTGGTATCCGCAGGCGATCGAGGCGGGGCGCCTGGACGGCAAGCTTATCTCGCTGCCGTTCAAGGGGAAGATGGCCACGGTGGCGCTCTTCTTCAACGTCACGCTCTTCGAGCAGGCGGGGCTCAAGCCACCGGACCTGAACACGAACATCAACGAGCTGATGGAGCTGGCCATCAAGCTGACCAGGCCGGACGGCTCGCAGTGGGGGTTTGCCGGCACCCTGCCGGGCGATGCGCGTACCCTCACCGGCACCATCCGCCGCTGGAACGCCGAGACGATGTCCAGCGATCAGAAGCGAGCTACCCTGGACACGCCGGAGGCGCGCACCGCATTCGGCTGGTACTACGATGCCTTCCACCGGCGCAAGGTGATGGATCCGCTGGCCAACGCCAACCAGCTCTTCGAGCAAGGGAAGGCGGCCATGCTGCTACACATGGACTTCAACCGTAAGACCAACATCCACCCCGCGGCCGAGGCGCAGGGCTTCAAGTACAGCGCCACCCTCATCTCCAAGGGACCTGCCGGCCGGCGCGGGGGCATCTGGATCCCTGACGCCCTACAGCTCTCATCCACCACCCCGAACCCTGATGAGGCGTGGCTGGTGCTCAAGTGGTTTACGGATAAGGAGACCGGCCTGGCCCTGGCGCTCCAGAAGTCACAGGGCACGTCGACCACGCCCGGCGCGCGCCCCGACGTGTATAACGACCCGCGCTTCCTCAACCACGAGATCTTTCCGCGGCTGCTGCAGGAGCTGGACCGCGACGCGAACCAGCTTCCGGAGAACTACCAGGGCGGGATCCCGCACAACTACAAGATCCCCGAGTTCAACGCCGTGCTGGGGCAGGCCGTCGACAAGATCCGGAAGAACGAGGCGGAGCCGACGCCGGGGTTCCTGAAGGCATTGAACGACGAGCTACAGAACGTGCTGAACCTGCCGCGGTAGGCGGCGGGCTCCGACCTCAGGCCCGGAGGCGCCGCACGGGGCCAGCGGCGCGGGGCGCCCCGCCGGGCGTGCAGGGCTGTGCGCTTCTGCCACTGGCTCCCAGGCCGCCGGCCCAGGGGGGGCCTGGGTTCTTCACGGCCGGCGGGGAGTTCCCTCCCCCTCTGGGAGAGCGGGAGCGGGCGGCGGTGAGGGCGCCGCTACGTGAATAGTCCAGGGTGGAGGAGCGCCTGCGCGCCACGAGCCCGCACGGATACTCGGTAGGCGAACCGTGAGACTGGATCGGTAGGCGAACCGTGAGACTGGAGACGTAGAGCATGCGCCGACCTGTACCGCAAGCGCGGTGCACCAAGTGTGGCTACCTGGCGCCGCTACGGGCGTTTGAAGTGGAGGTGGCCCTCTCCGCGGACGACTCCGGCGACAACGACTGGGTGATCAACTACTGCTGCCCGGCCTGCGAGGCGGCCGAGCGGCCGGAGGTGATCGTCCCTGAGGGGGCGCCGCCGGCGCGGCCGGCTGGCCTGCGGGCCAATCCGATGTATGACCCGGCGGCCCCCTGACGGGCACGGCTGGGCCTGGCTTACCGGCGCGGCCGGCGGCGCCCGGTTCCCCGCACCGATAGAGCGATAGAGATCCATGCTGACGACCGAGCAAGCGCCCGTGCCCCCGGCTGCCGGCGAGGCAGCGACGCCCGTCCCCTTTCTCTCACTCGTCATTCCGGCCTACAACGAGGAGCGCCGCCTGGGGCCGACGCTGAACGCCATCCTGGCCTACCTGGCGAACCGCCCCTACACGTCGGAGGTGATTGTCGTCAGCGATGGGAGCACCGACGGTACAGAGCGCGTGGCGCGCCTGGCCTTCGCGGCAGCGCCGGCGGGGCAGGTGATCGGGTGCCGCTTCATCGGCTACATGCCCAACGCCGGAAAGGGGCGAGCCGTCCGCACCGGCGTGGCGGCGACGCTGGGGCGCTACGTCGCTTTCGCAGATGCGGACCTCTCCACGCCGATCGACGAGATCGATCGCGCGCTCGGCTACCTGGCCAGCGCGACGGATGGAGGGGCGCGGTACCGGCTGGTGATCGGCTCTCGGGCGGTGGCCGGCGCGCGGGTGGAGCGTCGGCAGCCTCTCTATCGCCGCCTCAGCGCCCGCCTATTCAACGTGCTGCGCGATGGGCTGGTGGGCATTCGCGGGCTGCAGGACACGCAGTGCGGCCTCAAGGTCTTTGAAGGTGACCTGGCGCGCGCCATCTTTGCCCGCCAGCGGATCGATGGGTTCATGTTTGATCCGGAGACGATCTATATCGCCCAGCGCCTGGGGCTGCCGATCCTGGAGATGGGCGTGCGCTGGGCGGACTCGCCGGAGACCAAGGTGCGGATCTCGTCCGCGCTGCGCCTGATCCCGGACCTGCTGCGGATCCGCCTGCTTCACGGCCAGCTCACGCCGGCCGATCTACCGGCCGTGCTGGCGGCCGCCGGCCGCTCCGTTGGGAGCGCGTGATCCAGCGCCGACGCTCGAACGCGTGCCGGCTCCCGCGCGAGCGCCGGCGTACGGTCTCCGGCAGCCCCAGCGCCAGCCGGCCAGGTCCGGTTCCCTGGCGAGCAGCGCTTTCTTGGGCGCGCCGCGCTGGACCGGCTCCCGGGCGAGCGCGGACGTACTATTTGAGTGGCAGAGGAGGCTGCGCATGGCAACCGAACTGGCCCAGAAGCATTGCGTTCCGTGCGAGGGCGGGACCCCGCCGCTGACGCCCGAGCAGGCCGAGCCGCTGCTGGCCCAGCTCCACGGCTGGAAGCTGGAACGGGACACGCACGATCAACTGACCAAGTCCTATCGCTTCAGGAACTTCGTCGAAGCTGTCGACTTCGTGAACGCCATCACGCCCGTCGCTGAGGCGGAAGGCCACCACCCCGACCTCTATGTCCGTTGGGGCGAGGTGCGGGTCTACCTGTGGACCCACGCCGTCGGTGGTCTCACGGAGAACGACTTCGTCATGGCGGCCAAGATCGACGAGGTCTTTCAGCAGCGCCGCGGGCAGAAAGCCTAACGGTAGGTTGTTGACCCCGGCATGGGGTGTGCGCCCCGCGGCGGGCGAAGGTGTGGCCATGCCCCCACGGCTGCCCACGCCCCCGCGGCTGCCCGTGCCCCCACGGCTGCCCACGCCCCCGCCCCAGGGCCGCGTGCGACGGACGCCGCGCCATGGGAGCGCGATCTGATGACCGGTCCGCCACGCTCGCCCAGCGACGTGGGGCTCAAGAGCACCGGCCAGGGCGGCGGCCCCGCGACTGGCACCAGACGCTGACCGCCATGGC
>DAOTTI010000180.1:0-22623 GCA_034437795.1 Chloroflexota bacterium
CCCGCCCGGCCCCCCTCCGGCCGCACCACCGGAAGCGCCACCCCCGGCTGCCCCCGCCGCGCCCGCGGCGCCACCCAGGCCCGAGCGCGTCAAGGCCTCCCCCCTGGCCCGGCGCCTGGCCGCCGAGCACGGCTTCGACCTTGCCCAGATCCAGGGCACCGGCCCCGGCGGTCGCATCGAAAAGCGCGACGTCGAGCGCTACCGCGAGCAGGTGGCCCGGCTCCGCCCGCCCACCGCCCCGCCCGCGCCACCCATCCCCGCCCCAGCCGTCGGCGGCGTCGTCGAGCAGTCATTTGCGGACCAGGAGCTGTCCCGCCTGCGTCAGGTCATTGCCCGCAACCTGGCTATCAGCAAGCCGGGCGCGCCCCACATCTACCTCACCGTGGATGTGGAGATGGACGCTGCCCTCGCTCTGCGCAAGCAGCTGAACGACCTCCTGGGCGACGACGAGCGGGCCCGTCTCTCCGTCAACGACCTGGCCATGAAGGCGGCGGCCCTGGCCCTGCGCCAGTTCCCCGACCTCAACGCCTGGTTCATCGACGAACAGCCCCCCAAGATCCGCCGCTTCCGCCGCATCGACCTCGGGTTCGCCGTTCAGGCCGAAGACGGCCTGCTGGTGGCCGTGATCCGCGCCGCCGATACCAAGTCCCTGACGCAGATCGCCCGCGAGTCCAAAGACCTCTACGAGAAGATCCGCGCCGGCCAGCGCGCGCCCGAGGACGTCACCGGCGCCACCTTCACCACCAGCAACCTCGGCCAGTTCGGCATCGATGAGTTCCAGGCCGTCCTCAACCCGCCACAGGCCGGCATCCTGGCCATCGGCGCCGCCACCCCCAAGCCGGTCGTCCGCGACGGCCAGGTCGTCGTGCGCACTATCATGCGCGTGACCCTCTCGTCCGACCACCGCGTGGTGGATGGCGTCTATTCCGCGCGCTACCTGCAGGAGTTCAAGCGCCTGCTGGAGCACCCCCTAAGCCTCGTACTCTGACCGGACGCACGACGAACGACGACTGGGCCCCTGCCTCGCAGACCAGTTCGTCGTTCGTCGTTCGTCTGGAGCGAGAGGAACACACATGACACAGACCGCAACCACCGCCACCGCGCCCGCGCCCGGGCCGGGCGAACCGTTTGACGTCGTCGTCATTGGCTCCGGCCCGGGCGGCTACCACGCCGCCATCCGCGCCGCCCAGTTGGGCCTGCGCACCGCCGTCGTCGAGCGGGAATGGATCGGCGGCGTCTGCCTGAACGTCGGCTGCATCCCTTCCAAGGCGCTCCTGCGGAACGCCGAGGTGGTGCGCCTGCTGAAAGACGCCAGGACCTACGGCATCGAATGCGGCGAGGTCCGCCCCGACTACGGCGCCGCCGTCGATCGCAGCCGCGAGGTGGTCAACCGCATCGTGCGGGGCCTGGAGTTCCTCTTCCGCAAGAACAAGGTCGAGGTCATCCGCGGTGAAGGAAAGCTGGCCGCCAGAGACACCGTGGCCGTCGGCGACCGGCAGGTCAAGGCGCGCAACGTCGTCATCGCCACCGGCGCTCGCCCCCGTATCTTCCCCGGCATCGAGATCGATGGCGAGCGCGTCATGCACATCTGGCAGTTCATCGTCGACCGCACGCGCCCCGAGCACGTCGTGATCGTCGGCGGCGGCGTCATCGGCGTGGAGATGGCCACCGTCCTGCGCGCCTACGGCGCTGAGGTGACCATCCTGGAAGCGCTGGAGCGCTTGCTCCCGCGCGAGGACGAGCGCATCGCCACCCAGCTCCAGCGCTCGTTCGAGCGCCAGGGCATCACGGTCCACACCGGCGCCAAGGTGGAGAGCGCCAGGCGCGAAGGCGACGTGGCGCGCATCGTCTACACCAGGAACGGCCAGCGCCAGACCATCGAGACCGCCCGCTGCCTCGTCGCCGTCGCCATGCAGCCGAACGTCGAAGGCCTCGGCCTGGAGGAGGCCGGCGTGCAGTTCGACCGCAGCGGGATCAAGGTCAACGAGCGCATGGCCACCAACGTGCCGGGCATCTACGCCATCGGCGACGTCGCCGCCACCCCCCTCGGGCTGGCCCACTCCGCCTTCGCCGAAGGCGTCCAGGCCGCCCACGCCATCGCCGGCAAGGACGTGCGCCCCCTGAAGTACGAGCACGTGCCGCGCCCCGTCTTCTGCCATCCCCAGGTAGCCGCCGTCGGCCTCACTGAGGCCCAGGCGCGCGAGGCGGGGCACGACGTCAAGGTCGGCGAGTTCCCCTTCAGCGCCATCGGCAAGGCGGTCGCCGAAAACGAGACCGAAGGGTTCGTCAAGATCGTCGCCGACGCGAGGTACAGCGAGATCCTCGGCTGCCACATCATCGGCCCCCAGGCCACCGAGCTGCTCTCGCAGATCACCCCGTACATGGTGCTCGAAGGCACGACCCAGGAGCTGGGCGAAACCGTCGTCTCCCACCCCACCCTTTCCGAAGCCGTCCGCGAGGCCGGCCTCCTCATCGAAGGCGAAGCCATCCACATCTAGCCCCCACTGCAAGAGTCCCGTCTCCCTCTGGGACAGGGCGAGGCTGAGGGCTCCTTCGGTTCCCTCTCCCTTTGGGAGAGCGGGGGACGCCAAGCGGGCGGCGGGGAGGGCTCCGCAATCGAGATACTCCCCGCTCAGGCGCTTCCCCCAGTAGGACACGCGCGCTGGCGCGGCATACTTGCGGATGTGGCGCCACCAAATCAGGCCGAGCGGACACGCCGCGGCCGCAGCCGCCTTCCTACCCAACCGCCCGACCGGGAGACGGTCATCGCCACGTTGCGCCGCGCGGCGCCCAGCGTCTTCGGCCAGCGACCAGGCATCCAGGTGGCGTACCTGTACGGCTCCGTGGCGCGTGGGCAGGCGCTCCCCCAGAGCGACGTGGACGTGGCCGTCGTGCTCGAGGGACACCTCTGACCCGTCGAACGCCTCCGGCTCGAGCTGGAGCCAGAGGTCGCGCTGGAGACTGCCACCGGTCTGTCCACGGTGGACGTGCGTCTCGTCAACGAGGCCCCCTTGCTGGTGCAGGGAGCGGTGGTCACGGAAGGCGTCCTGCTTTACGCGCGTCGTGAGCAGGAGCGTCTCGCCTACGAGACGTCAACACGGAGCCGGTACTTCGACTACCTGCCGGATGCGCGGGCGATGGCCGCTACCTTCACCGGGGCGCTCAAGCGCCGCCTGGCGGCCACGGCGCGCGGACTAAACCGGGAGTGGCCGGCGTGAGCCTCCCATCGGGCCAGCCCCAGGAGGGGTTCCAGCGGCTCGCTGAGTACACCGGCTACTTGCGGGAACTGGCTAAGACGCCCCGCGCTGAGTTCGTGGGGATTTCATTCGGCTGGGCAGCGCCAAGTACTACCTGCAGGCGGCCATCGAGGCCTGTCTTGACCTTGCTCAATACCTCATCGCCACTCGCGGCTGGCAGGCACCGCAGAGCTACGTAGACACGTTCGACGTGCTAGCAGAACACGGTGTCGTGACGCCCGACTTCCTGCCGACTCTTCGCAGCATGGCACGGTTCCGGAACCGCCTGGTCACCTCTACTGGGATGTGGACCCGGAGACAATCTACCGGATCCTGCAAGAAAATCTCAGGGATTTTGACCGCTTTGCCCGGACAATGCTAGCTGCCTTCTCCCAGGAGAGCACCCACGAAGAGCAGCAGCCGTAACCACTCGCCCCACCCTTGAGCCGGACCGCTTCTCGTTACGACGTCGCTACCCGTCACGACGTCCCCTGCACCTCGCGGATAAAGTGCACCACCGTCCAGACGTCACGTTCGCTCAGCAGGGCACGGAAGGCCGGCATGTTGCCCAGGCCATTCGTGATAATCCAGTACAATTGCCCATCCGTCCGCTCACGCACCCGCTCGCTGGCGAAGTCGGTCGGCGGCTCGAAGCCCGCCTGCGCGTAGTAGCCGGCCATCAGGCTCTGGCCGCGCCCGTCCGCCCCGTGGCACATGGCGCAGTTGACGTTGTAGATCCGGCGGGCGCGCTCCAGGCTCTCCGCGTCCCTCACGATTGGGTTCGGCAGCCCCGCCGCCTGCTCGTACGTGTAGTTCGGGCGGCCGCCGGTCACTGGCACCGCCTCCGCCGGCGCCGCCAGGCGCTCCGGTTCCTCCAGGCGCTTCGACGGCTGGTAGTGCATCTCACTGAAGAGGTCGATTGGATACGCTCCAGGGCCGCACCCCGCGAAGAGCGCCACAGCCAGCAGCGCCGCCCGCAGTCCTGCCAACGCCCTGGTTCCTGCCTGCCACCTGGCCGTAGTCACGTCGTCCCCCTCACCCTTGCTCGCCACCGGCCGGCTCCACCCCTCGCGGCGCCGGCGATCCGCCTTCGGCGCCCGCTCCAGCGCCAATGACGTCGATCGCCCCGGCGTCACGAAGGACCCGCGCGGCCTGCGAGACGCGCTCAGCCGGACAGGTCACGAGCACGCCAACGTACCCTTCCGTAATCCGCGGGTCGTACGGCGTGGGGCTGAAGTCTGGCAGGCGAGACTCAAACAGCACGCCCAGAAAGGTGAGCAGAATGGCCCCCAGCAGCGTCCCCTCGTACAGCACGTTAATCATCGGCGGCAGGGAGAGCAGGGGCTTCCCGCCGGTCACCAGCGGATACGAGAGCTGCGTCCCAATCGTGAGCAGGAGCCCCGCGGCGAAGCCACAGGCCGCCCCGGCCAGCGGGTAGACGAAGAGCCGGTGCCGCACCGGCTCCTCGCCAAAGGCCCCCGCGGGGTACATGGTGCCGGTCAGCACCTCCAGGTCACGCCCGCGGAAACCCGCGGCACGCAGCTGCTCCATGGCCCCGGCGGCCGCCGGCGCGTCACGGTAGATCCCCAGCAGGCGCGTCTGCGCAGAGTTCACTCCTGAGCCACCTCTCCCGCCACGGCAGGGCCGGCCGCACCTCGCACCCGCAGGCGGGGCGCCACCCCCTTCACTCCCGGATCACCGCCGGCAGACGGGCCCGGCCCGCCGCCACTTCCTGATGCACGACCTGACTCTCCTGCTGCTCCCATACCGGCACGATCGGGAGCAGCTTGGCAAACACCAGCACGCCCAGCGCCACCAGCGCCACTGACGCCACCGTAAAGACGTACTCCACCGGCCTGGGCTCGTACGTCGTCACCCACGTGAAGACGAACGGCTGCTTGAACGACAGTGGGGTCACCACCAGGATGTAGCGCTCCAGCCACATCCCGATGTTGACCGCAATCGAGGTCCAGAACATCGCCGCCACGCTACGCCGAAAGCGCCGGAAGAGCCAGAACGGGACTGGAATGATCAGCGTCGCCAGCACTTGCAGCAGGAACAGGACGTTCGTCGGCGGCGTGATCAGCCGTAGCTCCCAGATGCGCACCTCCAGCGCATCCCGTTCGAACAGGGCAAAGGAGAAGTCGGACAGGAAGAAGAACAGGTAGGCCAGCGCCACGACGATCTGGAGCCGGCCGATGGCGTCGAAATGCTCCAGCGTGATGTAGTCCGCCACGCGCAGGATGCGCCGCAAGACGACCATGGTCGTCACCACCCCCGCTACCCCGGAGTGCACCGCCCCGATCACGAAGTACGGGGCCAGGATGGTGGTGTGCCAGCCGGGGACGAGAGCCATGGACAGGTCCCAGGCCACGATGGAGTGCACCGAGATGAAGACGGCCAGGATCAGCGCGGAGAAGAGCATGCCGGCGGCGTGCTGCAGGCGCCACTGCCGCGTGGTGCCACGAAAGCCCAGCGCCGCGGCGCCGTACAGCCAGTGGCGCCAGCCGGTCGTCCGATCTCGCGCCACCGCCAGGTCGGGGATCAGGCCGGCGTAGACGAAGAGCGTCGTGCCCAGCAGGTAGGTCACGATGGCGCTGGGGTCCCAGATCAGCGCCGAACGCACGTTGGGCCAGACGTTGCGCGCGAAGTCGTACGGAAACACCCAGTAGGCCGTGCGCCAGACCCGCCCGGTGTGGATCAGTGGGAACAGGCTGGCCGTCACCAGGGCGAAGACGGCCAGGACCTCCGCCGCACGGGTGATCGGGCGGCGCCACTCAGCCTGCGTCAGACGCAGGATGGCCGAGACCATCACTCCCGCGTGGCTGATCCCCACCCAGAAGATGAAGTTCGTGATCAGCACCGCCCACATCACCGTGTTGGTCAGGCCCAGCAGCTGCAGCCCGGCGAGGACCATCAGCGCCTCGGCCACCACCCCCGCCCCGACGACGGCGCCCAGCCCCCCTGCGGCGAACCAGAACCAGCGGGGCGTGCGCACCACGAAGTGCAGCAGGTCGTCGTTGATCTGCGCGGGTGTCCGCGGGCGATAGGCGTGCATCGGCTTAGCTGGCTTTGGCGCTCTCAGTCACCAGGTGCGTCGGCTTAGCTGGGCTGAGCGATTACAGTCACTACCCGCCGGAGAAACGGCCGCTCCACCCTGAGCAGGTGCGCCGCGTTCCACTCCCACCACGAGATCGCCGGCACCATGCGTAGGGCCAGCAGGTAGAGCAGCAGGACGGTCGCCGGCACGCCGGCCATGACCAGGGCGTCCGGTAGTCGCGGCCAGATTGCCGGCGGCAGGGCCTCCAGCGCGTGCCCGCCCTCGGCCGCGCCGGCCAGGCTCCACGCAGGGACGAACAGCCGGACGCGGTCGAAGAAAACGCCCGCCACCACCAGCGCGGCGGCGCTCGTCGCACCGGCCACGCTGTTCCGAACGGGGTTCCAGAGTAGGATCAGGAAGGGCAGCAGGAAGGTGAGCGCAAAGGCCGCCGCGAACGGCAGCGCATACGGGCCGAAGGCCAGCAGCGCCAGCAGCTGCCGCTCCGCCGGCGTGCGCCCGTACCAGTAGGTCAGGAACTCCGCCCAGAAGAAGTAGAACCAGAGCAGCGCCAGCGCCAGCAGGAGCTTGGCCGCCGGCGCGAAGGCGTCCCTCCCCGCGGCCGGCCTGCCTGCCCCCCCATCGAGCCACCGCAGCACGCCCAGCGCCAGGACCGACACCGCCACTCCTCCCTGCAGGCCCGACACGGCGTGGTGCGCCGGCAGGCTCGCGCTCCCCCACTCCGGCACCAGGCTCATGGCCAGATCGCTCACGACCAGCAGGTGCACGAACGTAAACGCCATCAGGTATAGACCCCCCAGCGCGATCAGCCCGTGCTGGAGCAGGACCCATTGCCGCGCCGTGCCGGCCCAGCCCAGGGCCAGGCGGGGCGGGCGGCCCTGGTCCCTCCGGCGGCCCGCGGCGCTGAGGTCGGGCAGCCCGCCGAGGTAGAGCAGCAGCAGGCCGCACAGCGCCAGAGTGGTCACAGCCAGGCCATCCCACAGGCGCGGCGCCCCGGGCCAGTCCAGCCAGATGCTCGGCCGGCTCCGCCAATCGGGCAGCTGGAAGAGCAGAACGATGGTGAGCGGCGCCGTAGCCAGGCCGGCCACGCCAAATAGCTCGGCGGCACGGCGTACCGGCACGCCCCAGTACCCTCTCGCCAGGCGCGCGGCAAAGGCCAGGACCGGCGCCCCGTGCGCCGTGGACAGCACGAACGCCAGCGTCGCCGCCGTGTAGCCCCACTTGGCGCGTGGCTCGGACCCCGACGCCGCCAGCCAGGCCACGGCCGCCCAGCCAGCCGCCCCGAGCGCGGCCAGCAGCGCCACGGCCAGCCAGTAGCGCCTCATGCCTCGTCACTCCTTCCGGAGCCGGTCCGCGCGCAGGGCGATGGCGCCCTGCGCCACCTGCACCGCGAAAGCGGACAGAGCCTCATTCCTCGTCACCCGCCTGCGGATCGACGCGCTTGAGGTAGACCACGGCCGGCTCCGTTCCCAGATGCTCCAGCGACCGGTAGGCCCGCGTCCCCCGCGCCAGCAGGTTGATGCGGCTGTTCGGGTCGTTCCAATCGCCGAAGACCAGCGCGTCGGTGGGGCAGGCCTGGGCGCAGGCGGGCTGCACCTCTCCATCGCGCAGCGGCTGCCCCCGCCGCGCCGCGTCGCGCTTGGCCCGATTGGTCCGCTGCACGCAAAAAGTGCACTTCTCCATCACGCCGGCGCTGCGGACCGTCACGTCCGGGTTGAGCTGCGAGGTCAGCGGCTCCGGCCACTCCGGCTGCCAGAAGTTGAAGAAGCGTACGCTCCACGGACAGTTGTTGTTGCAGTACCGAGTGCCGATGCACCGGTTGTACACCTGGGCGTTCAATCCCTCCGCAGTGTGATAGGTGGCGTAGACGGGGCAGACCGGCTCGCACGGCGCGTTCCCGCAGTGCTGGCACAGAATGGGAATGAAGCGCGCCTTCACGTTGGGAAACTCGCCTTCCCAGTAGCGCTCGATGCGGATCCACTCCTTGGCGCGGTGCTCCAGGAACCGCTGCGCCTCATTGATGGGGATGTTGTTCTCCGCCTGGCAGGCCACGACGCAGGCCTGACACCCCGTGCACCGGTCAATATCCACCACCATCCCCCACCGGTGCGTGCCGGCCTGGGAAGGTTCACTCTGCTGCGGCGCGGACATCTCGGCTCGTCCGT
Organism: Chloroflexota bacterium; assembly: GCA_034437795.1. Taxonomy (GTDB): domain Bacteria; phylum Chloroflexota; class UBA11872; order UBA12225; family UBA12225; genus DAOTTI01. The sequence continues at coordinate 8,460 of DAOTTI010000180.1, forward strand.
TCAGCTCTGCTCACCCTCGCCGTCCCGTTGGGCAAGCAAGAAGTCCCCTCTCCCCGTGGGAAAGCAGGGCCTCCCTTTTCCCTCTGGGAGAGCGCTAGGGTGACGGCCCCTCCCTCGCTACTCGGCACTCGCTACTGGGCACTCGCTACTCCCACCCCGTAAGAGACTGATCGCCTCTGGGTCCAGCAAGTGCCATGCCGGGAGTTCGGCCGCCGCGCCGGAGCCGGCCGTCAGCCGGCGCGCGTGACCTTGATGATCCTCTGCCCGGGCAGCTCATACGCCGGCACGTCGCCCTCGAGCTTCGGCAGGCGCACCCGCCGGCCGGTCTTGTTCAGGCGCACGCGCGTGGCCGCGTACGCCAGCGCGCCGGTGGCGTCATCCGCCAGGGGCGCCAGGAGATCGAGCGGATTGGCGCCTCGCCCCCGCGCCCACCGGCCGGCGGCGCGGTGGCCCTGGCCCAGGGGCATGGCGATCACCTCCGGCGGCGCCGCCGGGTGCACGTACACCGGCGCCTCCACGCGGCCGTGTGGCGACTCGACGCGCACGATGTCGCCTTCCCGCAGGCTAAGCTCTCTGGCGCGGCGCGGGTTCACCTCGACCCACGTCGTCCACACCGCCGTCGTCACCGGGTCAGGGGTCGCCTGCAGCCAGGGCAGGTGCGCCCCTTCACCGGTACCCAGCGTATGGTGCGCGTACAGCACCAGGTGGTACGGAAACTCGGGGCTCGCGCCGGAGTAGCGCGGGCGGGGCGCGCTGCCGGCGATGGCTCGGAGCTGCGCCATCGCCTGGGCCACGGCCCGGCCGGCCTCCACCGTCTCGCCCCTGTCTTCCGCGGGCGGCCCGTCCTCCCACCACCCGCCACGTTGCAGCAACCGCACCCAGAAGCGCTCCAGATCCCTCTCCTGCACGCTCCCCCGCCCAAGCCCTTGCCACGTCCGCGCGCCGTCACGCAGGGCATCTCTGAAGCTGGCCCAGGGTAAGGCATCGCGCACCGCACCGCCGATCTCCTCCGCCAGGGCCAGCAGCACGTCCCAGAAGCTGCGCGTGTCGTACGCCGGCGGCACCACCGGCTGCTGGACGCTCACCACCTGCACCCCAGGCGCCGGGTCGGGCGCGTCGTCTCCCCAGTCCTCCAGCGGCAGGTGGAACGGCAGCACCACGTCGGCCAGCATCGTCGTGTCGTCGGCGAAGCTGGCGAAGCTGGCCACGAACGGGGCGCGGGACAGCGCCTCGCGGAAGCCGGTGGATGCCGGTAGCTGGTGCACCGGATCGGCGCCATACGCCAGCACCGCCTGCACCTGGCCCGCCCGCAGGCGCTCCGCGAGCTGCTGCCACTCGTCCAGCCGTGCGGCCCGCAGCCCTCTCCCTGCCCCCACCAGGGGCGGCGGATTGAAGCGCACGCCCCCGCGCGCGCCAATCGCCCCCACCAGACCATTCAGGGCCAGGATCGCGGCCACTGTCTCCGTGCCGCTCGTCTGCGACCCTGCCGGCCCGCCGGCCAGCACCAGGCTGGGGCGCCCCGCCGCCAGATCGCGCGCCAGCTGCCGGACGCGCTCCGGCGCCACGCCCGCCTCGCCGGCCACCCGCTCCGGACGGTACGCGGCTAGGATCCCTGTGTCACCGAAGGCGCGGGCCGCGCCCAGATCGGCCAGCCCCTCCGAGAGCAGCACCTGGGCGATGCTCAGCGCCAGGAGCAGCTCAGCGCCAGGCCGGACGTAGACCCACTCGTCGGCGCTGGCCGCCGTGCCGGAGAACCGTGGCTCCACCTGCACCAGGTAACCCCGCGGACGCTCGGCCCGTGGGGCAAAGCCCTCGGCGCGGTAGCTCCCCTGCCGGAAGACGCCGTATTGCACCCCGTAGTGCACCGGCGATAGCCACGTGTGCAGGAAATCGGCGCCAAACGAGAGAAGGTAACGCGCCCCTTGCACGTCGAACTGGGGCAGCACGTCCTGGCCGAGGACCTGCCGCACAGCGGCACGGAGCGGCGCCTCCCCCAGCAGGTCCAGCACCAGCCACTGCGCCCCGTAGGCGCCGGCGAACCGCTCGACCAGCACTCCCTGGTGGCCCCGCAAGGGAGGCGTAATGAGCGCCACCTCTCCGCCGCGGCCCTGGACGTGGAGGTCACGCAGGCGTTCGATCACCTCCTCCAGCGCCCCATCCCAGCTGATGGACGACCACTTCCCGCTCCCTCGCTCGCCGGCGCGCCGGAGCGGGCCTTGCAGCCGGTCGGGATGGTACTGCTCCTGGACGACGGCCTGCCCGCGGGCGCAGAGCTTGCCCCGATTGACCGGGTGGTCGGGGTTGCCTTCCGCCTTCTTCGCTCGCCCCTCGATCACGCGGATGATCAGGCCGCAGCCGGCGGGGCAGCGCCGACAGGTCGTGGCGTACCAGTTCTCGTACGCTGAGAGGATGTCCTCCGCCAGCCGCACCCGGCTCTGCATCTGGAATTCGCGGAGCGGCGGCTGGCACCCGCTGAACGCGATGGCGCCGGTCGCGGCTGTGGCGGACGCGGCCAGGGTCTGCAGCGAGCGTCGTCGGCGCATCTCGTTTCCTCAGCGGTGGCAGGTCAGGCAGTCGGTCGGGGCCTTCATCTGCTGGTGGCAGGCCACGCAATCGCTCATGTGCAGCGGGCGCACCTGGGTGACCTGGCTCATCTGCGCCACGTCGCCGTGGCAGGCGGCGCAGGTGAGGCCGGCACGAATGTGCGCCTCATGCACGAAGTGCGTGTGATCCGGCAGCCGGTGGATCCGTACCCAATCGATCGGCGTTTGCTGCAGCCAGGCCTGGCGAACCTTCTCGATCTCCGGCCGGCCCCGGCCCACCACCTGGTGGCAGGCCATGCACTGCTGCAGATCAGGGATCCCGGCCACCACCCCCTCGGCCGCCGTGCGGTGGCAGAAGAGGCAGTCGATGCCGGCCACCTGCACGTGCACGCGGTGGTCGAACTCCACCGGCTGACGGGGCGTCGGCCGCGCCTGGTAGGTAGTGATGAATGGCCACCCGTACGCGAAGAAGAGCACCACCAGGATCAATGCGGCGATGGGCAGACCGTAGAACGCCGTCAGTGGCAGCGGGCGCAGGCGCATGCCGACATGACCCCCGCTAGATCAGGAACCGCGGGTAGATGGCCTGCACCACGGCCCCCGTGGTGGCCAGCCCCTGCCACAGGGCGATGGCCGAACCTGCCAGCAGGATGGCCCCCACCGCACCTGCCACCAGCCCCGCTGCCCGCAGCCAGCGCGGCCCTTCGCCGGTCGCCTCCAGCGACGGAACGACACCCAGCGCCAGCAGCAGGAGCAGGCTGGCGGCGATCGAGCCAGCGCTAAAGAGCACCAGGTCGTGGAGCAGCCGCCACAGGTCCTGCCACAGTTCCGGGGTGGGAACGTTTGGCGTCATCGGCGCCACCCCAGCCCGGCACATTCCATGCCATTGGGCCATCAGCCCCCTCTCCCTCTGGGAAGCCATCAGTCCCTCTCCCAGAGGGAGAGGGTTAGTTGAGGGCTCCCCTCATCGCCAGTCCTGCCCCTCCAGTGCGCCAGCCACGGAAAGGCGCTCCATTTCCGTGGCATGCGCGCCAGCGAACCCGGCTCCTGCCACCCCCGCCCTCCACGCCCTGCACCTTGCTCTTTGAACCTTGAACTTTGAACTTCCATCCTCCCGCGTGGCGCTATCGCCCGGGGCTGTAGGGCGCAGGCCGGCCAGCCGCCGGCGTCTGCGAACCTGGATATCTTCCCGGGTGGCGCTATCGCCCGGGGTTGTAGGGCTGGCTGTACAGGAAGGCCGCAATGTCGCGCGCCTCCGCCTCGCTCAGCCCGACGCTGGGCATGCCGGCCCCGGGCTTCACCGCCTGCGGGTCCAGCAGCCATTGGGTCAGGGTGTCGGGGGTGTAGGCCATGCCCGTCCCGCTGATCGTCGGCCGCAGCACCACGTTGGTGATATTCGGGCCGGCCACGCCGGTCGCGCCGGGCACCCCCGCGATCGTGTGGCAGCCGCCGCAACCGGCCGCCACGATCAGGAGCCGCCCCCGCTCCGGGTCTCCTGGAACGTTCGGCGCCGGGGTCAGCCGCGCCGGCGCCGACTGCGCCGTGGTACGGCCCGCTGGCTCAGGCGACGTCCCCGCGCCGACGCAAGCTGCCCCCAGCACGGCCGCGCCCAGCGCAACCTGAACCAATGGCCGCGCCACCCGAACAAGGCCCTCCATGCCGCAGATCCGCCGGCGCCAGCGACAGCAAGCCCCATGCCGCCCTCACATCCCATCAGCGCGGCGTGGCGCTCGCTATCCTGAATGCCTCACGCCAGTGACGCCTTCCCTCTCCCTCCGGAAGAAGGGTCCCGCTTAAGCTTCCCCCTCCGTCTGGAGGAACGCCAGGGTGATGGCCCCACTCAAGCTTCCCTTTCCCTCCGGAAGAAGGCCAGGGTGAGCATCCGACTTAAGCTTCCCTTTCCCAAAGGAGAGCGTTAGGGTGAGGGCGCAACCAGCAGGAAACACCGCTTGCACCTGAGCTTTCTCACCACGACCGCTAAGCACAGGATGCGGTGAGCGCGCGACCAGCAGGAAACACCGCTTACACCCGCAACAGAAGGGCCTGGGCGTGCCCAGCACATCCGAATGGCGCCAAGCCTTGCCCTCGTCCCCCTTCTCCGTGTCGGAGCGGGGGCGGCGGGGCCAAGCCGCACGGCAGGGTCGGGTAGGGGGCGGGGGCGGCGCGGCCCCGGCCGAAGGGGGTGGGGTCCGTTCCCCCTCTCCCGCGTGCGGGAGAGGGGGCCAGGGGGTGAGGGCTGCCCTCCCCGCGTCTCCGCGTCGGAGTGGACGGGCCGCAGGGGGTGAGGTCCGTCTCCCCCGTCCGCCACAGCCGCTGATCCGGAGGTGTGCCGCGGACCCCAAGCGCCTGGTGCGGACGGCGATCCGGCCTGCTATGATGCGGGGCCATGAAGATCACCGACATCACCCTGACCGAGTTCTCGCTCGGCCCCCTGGAGCGCCCGTATTGGAACTCCATTATCCGCACCACCAGCAAGGGCTTCTCCCGCATTGAGATCCACACCGATGAAGGCATCACCGGCACGTCCTTTGGTGGCCACCGCAGCCACGTGCTCGGCCGCTTCAGGGAGCTGCTAGTGGGGCAAGACCCGCTGAACGCGGAAGCGTGCTGGGACCGTTTGTACGCGCACAATCGCAAGCCGGTGGCCAAGGGGGAGTACATCTCGGCCATCGGTGTGGTGGACATTGCCCTGTGGGACGTGCGGGGCAAGGCCCTCGGCCAGCCGTGCTGGAAGCTGCTCGGCGGGCACCGGCAGCGCGTCCCTGTCTACGCCGCCGGCGGTTACTACGAGGAGGGCAAAGGGATCCGCGAACTCGTCCAGGAGATGGAGGGCTTCCTGGCCCACGGCTATCGGGCGGTGAAGATGAAGGTCGGGTGGCCGGGCGCGGGGCTGAAGCTCGACGCGGAGCGGGTCAGGGCCGTGCGCGAGGCGATCGGGCCGGACGTCGATCTCATGGTCGACGCCAACAACGCTTGGGACGCCAACACCGCCATCAAGTTCGGCCGCATGATCGAGAAGTACGAGCCGTACTGGTTCGAGGAGCCGACACCGGCCGACGACTACCGCGGCCAGGCTGCGATCTGCGCCGCGCTGGATATCCCAATCGCCAGCGGAGAAAACGAGTTCACCCGCTGGGGGTTCCGCGACCTGATCGAGGCCAGGGCCGTGGACATCGTCCAGGCCGATCCCCGCACCTGCGGCGGCTTCACGGAGTGGCTGAAGATCGCCGCCCTGGCCTCCGCCTACCACCTGCCTATGGCGCCGCACGGCGGGCCGCACGTGGGCGCGCATTGCGTGGCGGCCGTCTCCAACGGCTTGATCGTGGAGAGCTACGTGCACTCGGTGCAGCGCCACCTGAATGAGTTCGTGGAGCCCCCGGACATCCGCGACGGCTACGTGACGCTGCCGGATCAGCCGGGACTGGGCCTACGCTGGAAGGAAGACGCCATCCAGCGGCGCCTGCGCGCCTGAAGCATCCCCTCTCGATGGGAGAGGGTCAGGGTGAGGGCACCGCGCGCGGCATGCCCCTTGCGTCACTTCATCATCAGCCGATCGTATCCAATCGAGGGGCGGAGATCTAGTGCTTCGCCACAATGATCCTGCTGGGTGCCGCAATCTGGCTCCGTCTATCACAATTACCGTGGCCGAGTACTGGCCATGAGCGGCGGCCTGTCCACAATCACCGTGGCGCCGCAGGCGCCCCGCCTCGGCTGATGCAACCTCTGCGACCGCGGGCCCGTAGAGCTCATCGCCGTTGTCGCCGTGCAGCAGGCCAGCGGCGCCAGGCTCAGCTTCATCGCCTGTCGCGCTTGCGACCGCGCGGTGCGCCATCTTGCCCCCGCCACCGGCGGCGTGGCGCAGCTAGCCGTCGGCACCGCTCCCGCCGACATTGCCTCCAGCGTGCCTGGCGCTGATCCCGCAGACCCAACCGGCGCGGCGGAGGCGCAGGCGCTGCTCGGTGACCTGATCCACGAGTACCCCGACCCGTTGCAGGGCCCTGATGGCGCCGTCTATCTCGTACGCGTCCGTGGCACGCGTCGGACCGACGGCACCTGGATCGGCTGGCTCGAGTTCGCCGAGTAAGGCGGAACCCGTGTGCTGCGCACCAACAGCGAGACGTCGCAGCCAAACCGCCCCGCGCTCACGTACTGGGCCTCGCGCCTCCAACCGACGTACCTTGAAGGCGCCTTCCGGCGCGCGCTCCGGCTGCACCTGCTTCGCCTGCCATAAGCCGGAACAGGCAAGGCCCGCAGCACGCCACGCCCTACCCAGCATTCCCGCTCCCCCTGGCCCTCGTTCCCCCGCTCCGTGCCGGAACGGCGCCCCGTCGCCTCCGCGCATGCCCTCCTCGCTCCCTTCTCCCTGGCCCTCATCCCCGCTCCGCGCCGGAGCAGGGGCAGCGCGGCCATCGTGGGCACAGCCTCTCCCCATGGCCGTCGTTCCCTCGCTCCGTGTCGGAGCGGGGGCGGCGGGGCCAAGTCGCACGGTGGGGGCAGGGTAGGGGCAGGGGCGCGGCGCGGCCCTGCCGAAGGGGGTGACGTCCTCTTCCCGTGGCCGTTGTTCCCCCTCTCCGTGTCGGAGAGGGGGCCAGGGGGTGAGGTCCTCTCCCGGCGCGGCCCCGAGTCCCCGCTTCAGGGCGGGGGGCAGCGAGGGGCGCGCTTGCCACAGCGCGCGCGCAAGCCGTAGCCTGTTCACGTTACTGAAAAGCTGACCGAGGAGGAGGGACATGAGCACCAGCACTGTAACCCGTCGCGCCATACTGGGCACGGCACTCGCCGCAGGCGTCGTGCCTGCCGTGGCGGCCTGCGGCCGCGCGGCGCCCGGCGCCGGCCCCGAGAGTGGCCAGGCCCGCAGCGGGCCGCCGGTCGAGATCACCTACCAGACTTTCTTCCCCCAGCAGCGCCTGGACGTGATGGCCCCCGGCTTCCGCATCTTCCAGGAGCAGCATCCCAACATCAAGCTGAACGTCGTCTACGCCGCTGACCATCGTGACAAGCTCAACACGCAGATCGCCGCCGATTCCGCCCCGGACCTCTTCATCCACGACGTCTGGAGCACGGCCAAGTACGTCGATGCCGGCGCCCTCATGGACCTCACCGCCCGCTTGAAGGTGGATAAGATCGACCTGGCCCGCGACTACTACCTGATCGGCGTGGAGCAGTGGTGCGGCAAGACCTACGCCATCCCGTTCTACGTCACGTCCATGCTGCTCGCCTACAACCGCGACTTGCTTCGCAAGTTCGGCGCCCCCGATCCCTGGGAGAAGTACAACGGCAAGTGGACCTGGGCCGAGTTCGTGGACGTCGCCCGCCTGGTGACCAGGCCGGCCGGCGGCGAGTATGCCCAGGGCACCTGGGGCCTAGCGGTCGACGGCAACGGCGTGGGCAACATCGACCGCAACCTCCAGATGTGGATGACCTCGAACGGGGGCGAGACCTATGATGTGGAGAAGATGCGCTACACGCTCGATGACCCCAAGACGATCGAAGCCTACGAGTTCCTGGTGAAGATGGTCCACGAGCACAAGGTCATGGTCGGCCCCGATGACTGGGGGCCCCTGGCCCAGCAGGCCCCCTCCAGCGAGCCGTTCATCAATGGGATCATCGGCTTCCGCCAGGAATCGACCGGGCGCCTGACACTCTACCACCAGCAGATCGGCAACAAGTTCGAGTGGGACGTGGTGCCGTACCCCACTGGCGGCAAGGCGCTGCCCTTCATCGGCCACTCTGATGCCGACACCACTCAGGTGTACGCTAAGACCAGGTATCCAGACCAGGCCTACACCGCCGCCAGGTTCCTCGGGGGCGAGGTGATGCAGAAGATCATGGGCGAGAACAAGCTCCTCATCCCAGGTCTCCGCAAGGCCGCGGAGGACAAGAACGCCTTCCTTAAGGCGCCACCCAGGCACATGGAGGCCTTCCTGGAGCCGCTCAGGACCGGCCTCTTCCGCACGTCCTTCTATCACTGGAACGGGCTCCAGGCCATCCGCCTGCAGGACGAGCAGATGAGGCTGGCCATGAGCCGCCAGAAGACGCCTCGTGAGGCCATGCTGGAGGCCAACCGCCTCTCCAATGAGGTGGTCAAGTACGGCAACTGCCGGCAGGCCATCACCTGGAAGAAGCGCTAACCGGTGCCCCTCGGAGCGCATCATGGCCGACGTGGTGGTGAAAAGCGTCAAGGGGCTGGCGCACGAGATCGTGGCGGGCAGGCACCGCTTCCTCAGCGACGAGCCGGCGGCGGCCGGCGGGACCGACGCCGGGCCCAACCCCTATGACCTGCTGCTCGCGGCCCTGGGCGCCTGCACGGCGATGACCCTGCGCCTCTACGCCGACCGCAAGCAATGGCCTCTGGAGGCCGTCGACGTGGCGCTCAGCCACAGCCGTAGCCACGCCGCCGACGGCGCCCAGTGCGAGTCCGCCGACGCGCGCCTGGAAGTGATCTCGCGTCGGATCACGCTCCACGGCCCGCTCAGCGAACCGCAACGGCGCCGGCTGCTGGAGATTGCCGAGCGGTGCCCCGTGCACCGCACCTTGACCGGCCGGCTCCGGATCGAGACGGAGCTGGCCCCGCCGGCGATCACCCTGGGGGCATAGGCTGCGTGCTCTAGGGGCGCGCCCGGCCGCGGCTGTCGCGTTCTTGCTTCCTGTCTGAAAGTAATTCAGTTCCCTCTCCCGGTGGGAACGTAGAAGGTAATCAGTTCCCTCTCCCACCGGGAGAGGGTGAGGGCACCGCTATCCAGGAGCACTCAGTGCACCCCCACGCCCCGGCGTGATCACCACTTGGGGGCCGGCACGTTACCATCGAGTATTGGGGAGCGATGCGACTGCCGCAGCCCAGTCCAGCCGATCTGGAGACCTGGCTACGCGCGGCCCCGGCCGGCTGGGCCCCGTTTCCTCCGGCCGACGACCGTAAAAAGTGGGATGCCGCCCTGGCCCGCCTGGGGCGGGACCGCGTGCAGGCCCTGATCGCACGCGCCGAAGAAGCGGCGCGGACGCCCGTGCCCCCGCTGCCGGCCACGCTCTGGCTGGAGTTCGAGCGCACGGGGCAGCGTGAAGGCTACCAGGAGCCCCAGTCGCGCCGACGCGCCATGCTCACCTTCCTGATGCTGGGCGAGTGCGCTGAGGCCAAAGGCCGCTTCCTCGATCCCATTCTGGACGTTGCCTGGGCCATCCTGGAAGAAAGTAGCTGGTGCATGCCCGCGCACCAGCCGCCCCTGGCCAACATGGAGCGTCCCGTGATCGATCTGCGGGCCGCGGAGACCGGCCTCGACCTGGCCGAGCTCGACTACGTCCTGGCCAGCCGGCTGCACCCTGCGCTCCGCGCGCGCATCCGCTATGAGATCAACCGGCGCCTCTTCGTCCCCTACCTGGCCCGCCACGACTTCTGGTGGATGTACAACAGCGAGCGCCGCACCGTGAATAACTGGACCGCGGTGTGTACCGGTGGCGTCGCCGGAGCGGCCTGCTACCTGGAGCAGGACCCCGCCCGGCTGGCCGATATCCTGGCCAAGGCCTGCCGGTCGCTCAGCGACTATCTGGACACCTTCGACCGCGATGGCGGCTCCACCGAAGGGCCGGGCTACTGGTCATACGGCTTCGGCTACTACACCCTCCTCGCCCAGCTCGTGGAGGTCCGTACGGCGGGAAAGGCGCGCTGGATGGAGCCGCCCATCATCCGCGAGATCGCCCAGTTCCCGCTGCGCACAATGATGAGCCCGGGCCATTACGTCAACTTCTCCGACTGCGATCCCGAGGTGCGCCTCATGCCGGGCCACCTGGCGTACCTGGCCCGCCGGCTCGACCTGCCCGCCCTGATGGCGCTGGCCCGTCGGCAGCCGGCAGGGGCGCGCGAGGGGCAGGTCGCCTGGGCGCTGCGCAGCCTCTTCTGGGCGCCAGACCCCGTCCCGCCGGGCGATGCGGACCAGCCGCCGGTACCCAACGCCCACGACTTCTTCAGCGAGATGCACTGGATGATCGCGCGCGCCGACCCTGCCAGCCCCGACGGCCTGGTGCTGGCGGCCAAGGGCGGCCACAACGGCGAGATGCACAATCAGAACGACGTCGGCAACATCATCGTCCACGTCAATCAGGAGTCGGTCATCGCTGACATCGGCCGCGGGCGCTACACGCGCGACTACTTTGGCCCCCAGCGCTACGAGCACCTGGCCAGCTCGTCCCTGGGCCACTCCGTACCGGTGCCCAACGGCTGCGCGCAGGTCCAGGGTAAGCAATACGGGGCCAAGCTGCTGGCCCACCGCGCCGGGGATGAGCTTGATCTGCTTGAGCTGGACCTCAAGGGCGCCTACCCCGAGCAGGCCGACCTCGCCGCGCTGGTCCGCCGCGTGGCCCTGCACCGCGGCTCTTCCCCCTGGGTGGAGCTGCAGGACCAGGCCCGCTTTGCCTCCCGGCCCGGCACGTTGGAGAGCGTGCTGATCACCTTCGGCCAGGCGGCGGCTCCGGCCTCCGGCACGGTCCTGCTCAAGGGCGAACGGGCGGCCCTGGCGGTTGGCTACGACCCGAATGTGGTCACGCCGGAGATCGAGGTCGTCCCCGATGTGGACCTCGCCATCGGTCGCCGGGCGGTGACGCGCGTGCGGTTCATCGCCAAACCACAGCGGGAGGTGACGATACGACTGGAGATCCGGCCGACATCCCGCTAGACCCCAGCGGCTTTCCCGATCCCGGCCGGCCGCGGTTTTGCGCCCGCTGCGGCGCGCCGATGGAGGAGCGGGAGCAGGGCGGCCGCCGGCGCCCGGTCTGCCCCCGCTGCGGCTGGGTCTACTACGCCAAGAACGCCATTGGCGCGGCTATCCTGGTCGAGCGCGATGGGGAGATCCTGCTCGTCCAGCGCGCCCACCAGCCGTACCAGGGCTGGTGGATGCTGCCCGCCGGCTTCGTCGAGTACGGCGAGGACGCCGCGCGCACCGCGGTGCGCGAAGCGCAGGAGGAGTGCGGGCTCACCGTGGACCTGACCGGGGTGTTCGGCGTCTACTTCGGGACAGACGATCCGCGTAACCCTTCCTACCTGATCGTCTACCACGCGCGCCCCGACCCGCCGGACGCTACCCCCGTGGCCGGCGACGACGCCAGCGCCGTGGCCTTCTTTCCCGCCGGCCGCCTGCCCGATCAGATCGCCTTCGAGGGCCACCGGCAGGCTCTTGCCGACTGGCAGCGCACAAAAGGCGAACGACCACCGCCCCACGGCACGCACTCATAGCGTAGACCGCACGATATCTAGATCCACGTCGAAGTCGGCGTGGATCAGCCTGTTGCGCATACCCGTGATCTGCCGCCACGGCACGTCCAGTCAGCGAGCGCGGGTTTCCGGCGACACCTTCGTCGCTGCCTCGCCAATGATCTCGATGCACTTGACCAGGGCCAACGCCAGCATCCGGTTCTGATCCGGGTCGGACCGCGACTTGCCGGCGGCGAAGCTGAAGGCCTCGTTGGTGGCATCCAGCATGTGGCGCAGGCGGCCGGCATCGTCCAGATCCTAGCTACGCTGTGTCAGCATCCTAGCTACGCTGTGTCAGCATCCTAGCTACGCTGCGGTAGGCTGGAGCCGCGGCCGCAGCCCGCTCCGGCTCCCGCGCTACCGCCGCGGCGTCGTAGAGCGGCTTCGCCGTCGCCAGCACCTCGTCGCGAAAGTAGCGCCTCAGGTCGTTCGGCGTACGCAGGTCCACCTTCCAGCCGAGTAGGTCCGAGCGTTCCGCCTCCATGCCGGCCAGGCCGAAGAAGCCGGGCACGCGCCCCGGCTCGAACTGCATCAGCATGTCCACATCGCTGTCGGGCCGGAAGTCCTCTCGAAGGATGGAACCGAACAGCGCCAGGCGGCGGATGTGATGACGCCGGCAGAACTCGGCGATGCGCCCGCGGTCGACCGCGATACGCTTCGGCATCTGTCTCACTAGCCGCACGGCGCGGCCGTCCCGAGCCTATGATGGGGCGACTTCAAGCGCCGCCAGCAGCGCCTTGACGTAGCCCACAGCGTAGGCCGAGGCCATGCCCTGGAAGGCGTTGTCCCCATCGTAGCGGGGCAGGTGGTCGATCTGCAGCCCCCCGTCGAACCCGACCGACTTGAGCGTCTGCAGGATGACGAACATGTTCTTGTCACCGTCGTGCAGCGCCACCTCCTCATAGCCCCCGTGGGTCGGGATGGTGCCCCGTACGTTCCGGAAGTGGGTGTGGAAGATCTTGCCCCGCCGGCCAAACGCCTTGATGTCCTCCACGATGTTGACCCCCGACTCCATGCGGGTGCCGATGCAGTAGAGCAGGCCGCTGTGTGTGCTGGGCACCGCGTCCAGGATCTTCGACCAGCGCCGCGGCGAGAACTCCGTCTCCGGCAGAGGCGGGTCGGACGGATGGATGATCAGCCGGATGTCGTACGCCTCGGCGATCGGCACCAGGCGCTCATACATTCGCACGCACCGCTCGAAATGGGCCTCCACGTCCACAACCAGCTCCAGGGGCTTGGCCGCGATGCTCTGGCGCATGACCTGCATGTCGAAGGCGTGCATGGTGTACCCGCCGCGGTGGACGCCTCTGACCGCGCCGCGGTAGCCGGGGTTCACGCCCAGGTGCACGGGCATGGACATGAACGGCACGCCGGCCTTCCCCAGCGCCTCCAGCGTGCGGCACAGGTCGTCCAGCTCAGCCTCGCCGCCGGGCTCGCCCAGCAGAAACCGGCGGGGCGTGGGCGGCGCCACGCGGTAGACCCCCAATCCCCAGCGCCGCAGCCGGTCCAGCAGGGCGCGCATGCCCCGCTCGTCGGCGTAGCCTTGCTCCACCACGCCGGGCACGTTGCGCTCGTTGTGGATGTCGAAGCCGTCGCACCCAATCTGGGCCGCGAACCGGACGTAGTCATCAGAGAGATCGCGCTCGCGCAGCAGGACCTTCATTGCACCTCACCCGTCTGTGCTGTTGTGCTCTGCGCCAGTGGTCGGGGCCGCCGGCGGCAGGCACACCATACCACGCCCGCGCCACCGTCTCATCGCCAGCCGTTCCTCTGGCACTCCGCCACAGACCTCCCTGGCCTGGAATAGCCGCGACTATTACGGCCAGTGACGACTTCCCCTCCCCCTCTTGGGCGGGCCAGGGTGAAGGCTCCGCCTGCGAACAATCAACCACGCCCCTCTGGGACACCAGCACCGCAAAGGCCAGCTAATCTCATGGGAATACGTGGTCATCCTCCCCCGAAGCACCAGCGCCGCATGGAATGGCCAATCATTTATCAGGAACCCGCGCAATGCGCCCTGCAGGGAAGTCCTTCGTCGATGCAGCTTCCAGCGCGTCTACGAGGGACATTGGCTCCAGAGCATAGCGCCCGCCCATGGCCGCCGTGCCCCTTCCCCGCGTCTCCGCCTCACAGTGGCCGGCGTTCCCCCTCTCCGCGTCGGAGAGGGGCCGCCGCGGGTCACACCCGCTCCCCATGCCGGCGTTCCCCCTCTCCGTGTCGGAGAGGGGGCCAGGGGGTGAGGTCCGTCCCCGCGCGGCCGCGGCTGAAGGGGGTGAGGGCTCTGCTCCTTTCCCCCTGGCCGGCGTTCCCCCTCTCCGTGTCAGAGCGGGAGCGGCGGGCCCAGCCGCACGGTGGGGTGGGGCGCCCTCTCTCCAGCAAATGCCAA
>DAOTTI010000181.1:0-13362 GCA_034437795.1 Chloroflexota bacterium
CTCCAGACGGGCGCGCTGGAAGTATTGCACCGCGTGCGGCCAGTCGACGTCGCGCGGGAGCTCTTCGGTCAGGGGATAGCCGAGCACGTCGGCTCCCCCGTTGCGATCGAAGTAGCGCAGAAAGGCGGAATGCACCGAGTGGCCGGTCTCGGGGAAGTAGCGCGACCACTGCCAGCTCTCGAACGGCTCAATCGCCGGCTGGGGCAGCAGCCCGCGCTTGTTCGCCAGGCGCTCTCCGAGGAGGCTGACCTGCACCTCGTAGGGCGTGCCGGCCAGCTCGGGGTGCCATTCCAGGCGGGCGCGCTGGAAGTACTGGACGACACGCCTGTCTTCCTCAAACTCCTCGCTGATCGGGTAGCCGAGCACGTCCACGCCGCCGACGCGCTGGAAGAAGCGCAAGAAGCCGGCGCGCACCCGCCGTCCCGTCGCCGGGAAGTACGTCCACGGCTCGCCGTCGGCGCCGGTCCCCCGCACTCGGGACAGGGCGTAGCTGGCGGGCACCGGTGAGGAGACGGTGCCGTAGATCCAGTCGAGCAGGCGGGTCATGTCCGCCGCCTCCGGCGCGGTGTCTAGCAGCACGGCGACGATCGACCGGCCGTCCAGGGTCACGGACACGACCTGGCAGACGCCGGCGCGGGGCGTCCAGCCGGGCTTCACCCCGGTCACGCCGGGGTAGTAGAAGAGCGGCACGTTAAGGTTGACCAGCTGCCGGCCGCCGGCGCCACCACCGACCTGGTAAGTGCGCTGGGCGACGATCTTGGCGAACTCGGGATACTGGAGGGCATGAAGGGCCAGCGTGGCGAGGTCGCGGGCCGTGGTGCAGTGGTTGGGGTGGTCGAGGCCGCTGGGGTTAGCGTAGCTGGTGTGCCGCAGCCCGAGCAGGTCCCGCTTGGTATTCATGAGCTGGACGAAGCGTTGCTGTGAGCCAGCGACGCGTACGGCGAGGGCGTCAGCGGCGTCGTTGCCGGACGAGAGCAAGAGGCCATGGAGCAGCTCGCGCACGGTCACCCGATCGCCGGTGCGCAGCCCCATGACCGTCTCGCCGGGCCGGGGGCGCATGGTGCCGACGGTGAACACCTCGTCGAGCTTGTGGGGCGGGACGGTGTCGAGGGTGACGACGGCGGTCATGATCTTGGTGGTGCTGGCCATGGGCCGGGGCCCGTCGGCCGCGTGCTCCAGCAGGACTTCACCGGTCGTAGCGTCGACGACGAACGCGGCGGCAGCGCTGAGCGCGGGGGCAGGACGCCTCGGTGGGGAGGAGGCTAGGGCGCTAGCGTGGAAGAAGGGGACGAGGGAGGCGAGCAAGGCGAGCAGCACGCTGGTCACCGGCACGACTGGACGGAACACCTGAGCGGCAGGACTTTCTAGCCGGCGGCTGGCCGGAAAGGTGGGTTCGGCGCTCGGCACGACCGGCGGGCGAGCGAACAAGGGGCGCGGCTAGGGGCGCGACGGGTGCGTCGGTGGCCGGCCACCCGCGCCGCTGCCCTGATGGGGCGCTTTGCCGGCGAGCTGAGCGCGCTATTCAGCTTCTACTCGTCGCGAGGACCAGGGGAGTCTAGGCGAGCAGCGGCAGGGGAGTACAGCCGCCGGTACTTTGGGGCTACCGTGGCCGGATGCCGGGGGCCGCGACGCCGGCCGGGCGCAGGGGGTAAGGCCTAGACGGCCGGGATTGGCCCGCGTCAGTCCACGGGGGGTGGGGTCTCTCCCGAGCGCTGGGCCCAGAGGTCGCGCACGACCTCCCACACCACGTCCGGGGCAAAGCCGCGGCGCAGCAGGAAGCCCCCCAGCTTCCGGCCGAACTGCTGGTAATCGGCCGCCTGGAGCGTAGCGAGCTTGCGCGTGGCGGCGTCCATGGCCAGCGCTCGCTCGTCTCCGCCAGCATCGGCCATGGCCTGGTCAGCGACCTCGCGGGGCACGCCCTTCTGGCGCAGCTCGGCACGGAGCAGGCGGGCGCCTCGCGGGCGGAACCGCCGGCGGTTCTCCACCCAGGAGATGGCGAAGACCGCGTCGTCGACGAAGTGGTAGTCCCGCAGCCTGGCCAGCACGGCGTCGATCGTCTCGGGGGCGTGCCCCTTCTGGGCCAGGTAGCGGCGCAGCTCGTGCTCGGAGCGCTGCCGGTAGGACAGGTAGTTGAAGGCTTGCTGGAGCGCCTGGTGCAAGGCCTCGCGCTGGAGGAGGGCCGCCACCTGGGCCCCATTCAGCACGTCCCCCTTCTTCAGCCCGGCGTCGGCGACGACCTTGTTGCTCAGCCCGAAGGCGAACCGGCCATCCAGGTAGAGGTTGACGCGTTCGGGGTCGCGCTGCTGGACTTCCAGGGCGGTGATGATGCCGGAGAGCGGGCGCGCTGCGGGATCAGCCGGTGACTGCTCTGGTTGGGCCATCTACGTAGATTTTGACAGGATGCGCCGCAGGCGCTGGTACCTGCGGAAGACGGCCAGCGGGGGCTCCACCGGCTGCAGCCAGTGCCTGGTGCGCTCCCAGCCGCCGGGGTAGTGGGCGTGCAGGCGGCGGCGCGTCTGGAGGATCGGCCGCAGGCCACGGAGGGCAGCCAGGCGTCCCAGGAGCGGGCTGAGGTCGCGCCGCGTGGCCATGGTGTAGGGCAGGGAGGCGAGGTCATAGGCCACGATCACCGGCAGGTAGCGCGCCAGTCCGGGCGATGGATAGCACTTGGCGATAGTCCAGAGCTTGTTGCGCCCCAGGTGCCAGTTCTTGAAAGGGGAGCCTTCGCCGGCGCTGCCAGAGTGGGCGTGGCGCACCACCGCGCGTGGGGCATAGACGGCCTGCCAGCCAGCGAGCTGCGCCCGCCAGGCCAGATCCACGTCCTCCAGGTACATGAAGAAGCGCTCGTCGAAGCAGCCCAGCTCCTCCAGCATGCGCCGCCGGTAGAGGGCGGCGCCGGCGCTGGCGCCAAACACCGGCTGGGGCGCCGGCGCGCCGGCCGCCGCCGGCTGGCCGACCAGCCGGTCCCAGGCGATGCCGGCGCGGTCCATGACGATGCCGGCGGACTGGATGACGCCCGGTGCGTGGCCGAAGACCATCTTGCTGGCTACGCTCCCGATGCGCCGATCGCCTTCTGCGGCCTCGACCAGGGCCGCCAGCCAGCCGGGCTCCGGCACGGCGTCGTTGTTCAGGGTCGCGACGAACTCGCCCCGCGCCTGGCGAAAGGCGCGATTGTTGGGCGCTGCAAAGCCGTCGTTTCGCGCGTTGAGGAGAGTGCGCAGGCGGGGATCCTGCTGCGAGAGCTGGGCCAGGAAGGGCCGCGTCCCATCCGTGGAGGCGTTATCGACGACGATGACTTCAAACGAGCCGGCGCGCAGGTCCTGCGACAGGAGGGCCGGCAGGCAGGCGCGCAGGTGCGCCAGCCCGTTCCAGGTGACGATAACGACGCTTACGCGTGGTGTGGCGCTCACGCCCGGTGCGAAGTGTAGCCTGGCGGGGCCGGGGCCCGCAGGAAGGGGAGGGAGCCCCTGGGGTAGAATCCGGAGCACTGATGCCGGACGGCAGCGGCGAGAGCGAGCTGGCCCAGATGGGGCCGGTGGCGCGCATGATGATCAGCGTGGCCGGCCAGGCCATCACCGGCTACGTCCAGTTTCGGGCGCTGGCGGAACTGCTCATCGCCAAGGGCGTGATCACCCGTGACGAGCTGGAGGGGAGGTTCGCCGCCATGCGCGAGCAGGAGCTGGAGCGCACGATCGACGAATGGTTCCCCGCCGACATCGCTTATCACCTGAAGATGGCGATCCAGGCGGCGCAGGCCGCAGAGGCCGCAGAGACGGCAGAGACGGAAGGCCAGCCCGGCGGCGCCGGTGAGCGGGCGCCCGGGACGCAGGACGAAGGGCCATGAGCGCGATCGCCGCGCCGTCCTCTCCTGACCGGGCGCGCGGACGGTGGCGTCGTGATGCGGCGTCGCCGGGCCTTCGTGTCGGGGGTGGGGCGTCTGGGGGCGTAGCCGGCGCCGTGCGCGAGGTGTGGGCCTACCGCGACCTGCTGATCAATCTGGTCCGGCGCGATCTGGCCGTGCGGTACAAGCGCTCGGTGCTCGGCTTCCTGTGGTCGTTCCTGAACCCGTTGCTGATGATGCTGGTGTTCGCGGTGGTGTTCATGGTGGTCAAGCCGCAGGAGGTGGGGCACTATCCGCTCTTTGTGCTGACGGGGCTCCTGGCGTGGAACTTCCTGGCGGGATCGCTAACCGGCGCCGTGCGGAGCATTACCGGCAACGCCCACCTGATCGACAAGATCTACTTCCCGCGCGAGGTGCTACCGCTGTCGGTGGTGCTCGCCAATCTGGTGAACTTTTTGTTCAGCCTGGCGGTGTTCATCCCGCTGGCGGTGCTGTTCGGCGCCCGCCCCGGCTGGTGGGCGCTGGCGCTGCCGGCGGTGATCGCGGTGCAGTTGCTGCTGGTGACCGGCCTGGCGCTGATCGTCGCGGCGCTGAACGTCTTCTACCGCGACACCGAGGTGGTGCTGGACGTCGGGCTGACGGCCTGGTTCTTCCTGACGCCGGTGTTCTGGCAGCTAGAGCTCCTGCCCAACCGCGTCTTCGGCGTGGACGTGTGGCGCCTGGAATACACCTTGAACCCGATGGCGACGCTGCTCACCGACTACCGCTACATCCTGCTGTACCAGTACCCCGTGATCCGCCACACCCTGGTGCCCCTGGTCATTGGCCTGGCCCTGCTGGTGGCCGGCTGGGCCTTCTTCCGGCGGGTGGCGCCCGCGTTCGCCGAAGAGGTCTGAGGGGCGTGGCGAGGGCTGATGGTACACGTGACTACCCCGGGCACGAGGGTGAACCGGTCGGCCGACGAGGTCTGAGGTGAGTAGCGAGGCCGTTCGCTTTGAGGGCGTCTCCAAGCGCTTTATCATCCACCACCAGCGCGCCCGCACGTTTCAGGAGGCCGCCCTCAATCTGCTCCGGCTGGGGCGGGTCAACGGCACGCGCGAGGAGTTCTGGGCCCTGCGTGACGTGACCTTCTCCGTGCCCCACGGGCGCACGCTGGGCATCATCGGACGCAATGGCTCGGGCAAGAGCACGCTGCTCAAGCTGCTGGCCGGCACGATGCGCCCGACCAGCGGGCGGATCGTGGCCGACGGCAAGGTCTTCGGCCTGTTGGAGCTGGCCGCAGGGTTCCATCCGGAGCTGTCGGGGCGCGAGAACATCTTTCTGAACGGGACGTTTCTCGGCCTGTCGCGCCGCGAGATGGCCCGCCGCCTGGACGGGATCGTGGCCTTTGCGGAGCTGGAGCAGTTCATCGACACGCCGGTCAAGCACTATTCGTCCGGCATGTACATGCGCCTGGGGTTCGCCATCGCCATCAACGTGGATCCGGACATCCTGGTCATCGACGAGGTGCTGGCCGTCGGGGACGCCGCCTTCCGGCGGAAGTGTTTCCTGGCGCTGGCGGACTACAAGGCGCGGGGCAAGACGATCCTGTTCGTGACCCACGATCCGGCGGCGGTGCGCCGCTTCTGCGACGAGGTGATCTGGCTGGACCAGGGGCGGGTGCGCGCGGCCGGCGGGCCGGAGCAGGTGCTGCAGGAATACCTGGCGGCGACGCAGTCCGTGCCGGATCTTCCCCGCCACACGGGGGAGGCCGATGGCCCAGTGTACCGCATCGTGCCGGAGGCGAGGCAGCGGGCAGGGGCGGAGCGCCCGTCGGACGCGCCGGCCGAGCCCAGCGGGCCCGTCACCTTGCTGTCGGTGGAGACGATCGACGGCGCGGGGCGGCCGGAGCGGCATTTTCGCAGCGGGCAGGTGGCTGGGGTACGGGTGCGCCTGCGAGCCGAGCAGGAGGTGAGCGAGCTTTCGATCGGCGTGGCCATCCACCGCGCCGATGGCCTGTACCTGGCGGGGACCAGCACCGGTGCTGCCGGCCGGCGTCTGAGCGCCCGCGGCGGGGAGGGAGCGGTGACCTGCTGGCTGGGCCCGCTCCCGCTCTCGGCGGCGGAGTACACCGTGTCGGCCGCCGCCTGGATTGGCGACAGCGCCACCCCGATCCACCGCCTGTCTCAGGCCGCGCGCTTTGCGGTTCGTCCGCCCCGCACCGACCAGGCCGGGATGCTGGTCCTGGCCCCCCGATGGGAGGCGACAGGGAGCGCGGCGCTGCTTCCGGCGGCGGTGGCGCGCGATGGAGCGCCGGCAGTGCGTGCGGCGCTTCCGGACCTGCCACGGGGGCAACGTCCGCCCCCCTCGGCCTCGCCTCCGACGCGGGTTCACGGGGACTCGGAGACACGGGGAGAGGGAGACACGGAGATGTGGGGACAGCGAGACGTGCAGACGTGGAGACGCGGGGACGTGGAACGGGGGGATGAGGGCCATGAGGCTGCCCTATCAGGGACGTTTACGCACGACGGACGGTGGGAGAGCGGCCGGCCGACGAGTGATGGCCGCAGCAACGGGTCGAACGGCGCAGTGCAGCTAAGGGAGGCGGGCGTCGGTTCGCGGCAGCAGGAGGGCGGGGCAGCGGACCAGGCCTTGCCGGTGGACGGCTTCTACGCCCGCTGGCGCCGGCCGCCGGCGCGCATCGCCATGGGGGAGGGCGAGGACGAGTTCCTCGGTCCAGGCTGGTACCCGCCGGAGGACTGGCCGCCGCGGGTGCGGTGGACGGCAGGCGAGGCCACCGCCTATCTGACCCAGGATGAGTGGGCATCGGCGCTGGGGATCACCATGTGCCAGCCCCAGCACGGGGATCGGCCGGCGACGGGCCGCGTCTACGTGGACGGCCACCTCGTCGGTGAGTTTCGCCTGGCCAGCCCGGGGCTGGAGCCGCTGACTTTCCTCGTGCCGCCGGTCGACCAGGCGCGGGAGGTCGCAATCCGGCTGGAGGTGGACGACGTGCTCGAGCCGGCCACCAGCGGCGCCAGCGACGACCGGCGGAAGCTGGGCGTCGCCGTCCATTCGATGTGGTTTGAATGAACGGATGAAGGGCGAAAGACGAGAAGGAGGACGGCGCGCGCGTCCTTCGGTCCTTTTGTCGCGCTTCAGCCCAGCTTGGCCGGCGCAGTAGGAGCTGTAGACGGCTCGCGCGCCGGTGAGGAGGGGGGCTTATGGAGGTGACGGCGTACATCCCCTGCTTCAACGGGGCCGCCTGGCTGCGTGAGGCGATCGACTCGCTGCTGGGCCAGACGGAGGCGGTGGACGAGCTGCTCGTGATCGACGACGGCTCGACTGACCATTCGGCCGCCATCGCGGCCGGCTACGGGGCGCCGGTGCGCTTGGTCCGGCACGACCGGAACCGCGGTCTGGCGGCGGCCCGCAATACGGCGCTGCGGGAGGCGCGCCACCACCTGGTCGCGTCGATCGACGCCGACGCTCGGGCGGCGCCGGACTGGCTGGCGGGCTTGCTCGATGGCCTGGCTACGCCGTGGACGGCGGCAGCCGGCGGGCGGCTGGTGGAGGCGTGCCAGGAGCGGGTGGCGGACCGCTGGCGGGCGGCGCACATGGCGCAGCACGCCGGCCCGTTCCCGCTCACCAATCCGCCGGTCCTGCCTGGGGCCAACACGCTGGTGCGGCGGGACCTGGTCCTGGCGGTGGGCGGCTATGACGAGTCCCTGCGGCGCAACTACGAGGACACCGACCTGCAGCATCGCCTGATCGCCGCCGGCTACCGGACCCGCTATGAGCCGGGGGCGCTCGCCTATCACCTGCGTCGGGATACGGCGCAGTCGGTGCTGCGCACCTGCTGGCACTGGCTCCACCCACCGTTCGAGCGTCGCGGGGCCTACGAGACTGAGCAGGGCCTGATGGCCAAGTTCGACGCGAACGCGGCGGTGGCCCGCCGCGCGCTGTGGGTCGACTTCGCGGACGGGGCGCCAGCGCGGGCCTACCTGAGCCTGTGCGTCCTGCTGCTCTTTCCGGCCGCCGACCTGGCCCACGCCGCGCAGCGGGCAGCCGAGCGGGGTGATCCCGCCACGCAGGCGGGTCTGGCGCGCGCCGCCAGCGGCTGGCCAGAGATGCTGCCGCACAGCCTTGACGGGCGTTCGGCCCGCCTGAGCGCCTGCATCGCTGGCGACGTGCGGCGCCTGGCGTGGTGGGCGTCGGGCGCCGACGGGTCCGGTGCGCCCCCTGCCGCGGGCCGCCGGCGTACCGGCCCGTTCAACGGGGGCGCAGTGGAGACGCTCCTTGACCGTGCCGTGGCGGCGGTGGAGCGCCACGTGCGGGCGCTGCCCCGTGCCTGGTGGCCGGCGATCGAGGACGCGCGCGAGGCGCTGGCGGCCGAGGAGGGCTGGGGGCGGTAGACCTCCCCCTGCGCCCCCCACTCCGACGCGGGGACGCGGAGACACGGAGACGCGGAGAGGGGGAACGTGGGCCAAGGCGAGAGGTGGTCATGCGGGACGGGCGCGCCGTGGAAATGGGGGGCCTTCCCGTTGCTGGCGCTGCGGAGGCACAGGACTGAGCATTCATATGCGGTGCCGTCACCCTCTCCCTGTGGGAGAGGGGACTAGAGGAGCCCTCACCCACACGGAGACGGACCTTCCGTGGCTGGCGGTCCTGGCCGGCAGGAGCCCCAGCCCTCACCCACACGGAGACGGAACTGACCTCCTCCAAAGCAGAGAGGGGCCTGGCGCCGGCCATGAGTGGACCGGGCCAGTGCGCGCGTGCCAGGGGGTGCGAGGATGAGCGGTGGCTCGTTTGGGAAGGGTAGAGATGGCGGAGACGGAGCAGGGGGTCTGCGCGGATCGTGCCCCGATCAGTGGGGCACCTTCGGCTGCCGCCCAGGAGAAGGGGGCGGCGCTGAGACACGGAATGGGACACCAGCACTGCGCGCCGCCGGCTGCGCCATTCGTCTCCGTCTTTATCTTGAACTGGAATGGGGCGCGGCTGCTGCCGTCTTGCCTGGAGGCGCTGGGGCGGACGGACTATCCCGCGGGGAGGTGGGAGGCGGTGATCGTGGATAACGCCTCGACGGATGGGTCGGACGGGGCGGCGCGGGCGGCGTTCCCCTGGGTGCGCGTGGTGCGCAATCCGGCCAACTGGGGGTTCGCGCGGGGCTACAACGGGGTCTTGCAGGCAGCGCCGGGGCCCTACGTCGTGCTGCTCAACTCGGATACGCGGGTCCGGCCCGCCTGGCTGCGGGCGCTAGTGGAGGCGGCCGAGGCCGATCCGCAGGTGGCGGCTGCCACGGCCAAGTGCGTCTACCCGCCGGACGGCCCGCTGGGGGGCTGCATCCAGAACGCCGGTGGCCTGCTGCTGGCCAATGGGGCGGGGCGGGATCGGGGCACGCTGGTGCGAGATGGGCGGGTGCTGCACGAGCCCGACTGCGGCCAGTACGATCGGCTGGAGGAGGTCTTCTCCTTCTGCGGGGCAGCGGCCCTGCTGCGCAAGGCGGCGCTGGAAGACGCGGGGTACCTGGACCAGCGCTACTTCATGTATTACGAAGACCTGGACCTGTCGTGGCGCTTCCGGCTGCGGGGCTGGAAGGTGGTCTACGTCCCCGGGGCGGTGGTCGAGCACGAGCACGCGGCCAGCAGCCGGGAATGGTCACCGCTCTTCATCTACAACGTGGAGCGCAACCGGCCGCTGATGCTGCTCAAGCTGGCGCCCCTGTCGCTGGCGGCGCGAGAGATGGGGCGCTACCTCCTGGAATTCGCCGTGACGTGCTGCGGCGTGCTCTGGTGGGTGGCGACGCGGCGGCAGCGGGGGCCGCACGCGGCGCGCGCCAGGCTGCAGGCGCGCGTGATCCTGAGCTGGCTGCGCGATCTGCCGGGGGTGCTGCTGGACCGGTGGCGCATCCAGCGCGCGCGGCGCGTTCCACACTCGGAGATCGCCAGGTGGATGGCGCCGGCATGAAGGTTGTCGGCATGAAGGTCGGCATCTACAACCAGTTCCTCGCCACCATGGGCGGCGGCGAGCGCCACATGGGGATGGTGGCGGAGGTGCTGGCCACGTCGGGGCACGACGTGGAACTGATCACGCACGTGCCGGCATCGGTGGAGCGCCTGGCGGAGCGTTTCGGGCTGGACCTGCCGGGCGTCCGCGTCCGCACCACCCCTCTCCTGCCGTTCGACCACTTAGGGGACCTGACGGCGGAGTACGACCTATTCGTGAACGCGTCCTTCATGTCGGTGGTCCCGTCGCGGGCGCCACGCTCGATCCTGCTGGTGCTCTTTCCCTTTCCGCTGGACCGGACGCCTGTGGGAACGTTCAAGCGCTGGCTGGCGGGGCGCATCCACCGCCACCTGCTGGTGCCACGGTATGGGGCGGGCTTCTTTGGCCCCCAAGAGCTGGGGGGCACGCGCTATCGCTGGACGGGCGGCCGCGGGCAGGTGCTGCTGGAGACGCCGTGGCCCGGCCGGCCGGTACGGCTGCGGCTGGTGGCCGGCTCCTTTCGGCCTGCCGGCTGGGGGCCGGTCCCGGTGGCGATCGAGGCCCGGGCCGGCTGGGCGGATGGAACGGATGGCGGGGGCCGGTCGCGGGCGGTGGAGGTGGCGCGAGCCATGCTGGACACCACGCCCGGCAACTACGTGGCGATCGACTTCGAGGTGCCGGGGGCGTGCACCGGCAGCGGGCGCTTCACGCTGACGCTCCACTCGCCGGTGTTCCGCCCGTACGAGACCGGTGGGAGCTCAGGGGAGCCAGACGACTATCGCGAGGTGGGGATTGCCGTGGCGCGGGTGATGGCTAGGCATCCCCGCCATTACCTGTACGAGCTGCTATTTGAGCGCCTGGCGCCGGAGCTGAGCCGGCGCCTGCACGGCCTGCCCGACCAGCGGGCGATGGGGTACCTGGACACCTACGACGTGATCTGCCCCATCTCGGCGTTCTCGAACCGGTGGCTCGAGCGCTACTGGGGGCGGCGGGGGACCATCCTCTATCCGCCGGTGGACGTCGACCGGTATGTGCCGCAGGCGGCGCGCCGCCCGATCATCCTGGGAGTGGGGCGCTTCTTTCGCGGCAGCCACAACAAGAAGCACGACGCGATGATCCGCTGCTTCCGGCAGCTGGTGCGCGAGGGCCTGCGGGGGTGGGAGCTGCATCTGGTCGGGGGCTCGATGCCGGAGGCACGACACCAGAGCTACCTGGCATCCTGCCGGCGCCTGGCGACAGGACTGCCAGTCTACTTCCACGTGGACGCGCCGGCGCCCGCGCTCAAGGAGCTGTACGAGAGCGCGAGCATCTACTGGCACGCCACCGGCTACGGCGAGAGTGAGGCGCGCAATCCCATCCTATTCGAGCACTTTGGCATCAGCCCGGTGGAGGCGATGGCCGGTGGCTGCGTGCCCATCCTGCTGGGGAAGGGGGCGCTGCCTGAGCTGGTGGAGCACGGCGAGTCGGGGTTCCTGTGGCGGAGCATGGCGGAGTGGAAGCGCTTCACCCTGGCTGTGGCCCGCGACCCGCAGCTCGCGGCGCGCCTGCGCCAGCGCGCCATCGAGCGGAGCCGGCGGTTCGGTGAGGCGGTCTTCCGCCGGCAACTGCTGGACATCGTCGCGTCGCTGGAACGGCGGGGGCCGGTTAGCGGGAGGAGCCCTCACCGGTGCCCCATCCCCATGGCGGAGCCCTCACGCTGACCCTCTGCCTTTGGGAGAGGGAATTGAGGCCACTCCCATAAAGGAGAGGGGAGTGGCAATTGGCCGTCGATGTGAGGTCCTCACCCTAGCCATCTCCCAAAGGGAGAGGGGACGAACGTGCGGCGCAAGTGATCCTGGTCGGCCGTGGCGCAACTTTCCCCAGATGCCCCGCATGATGGGGCGCCGGAAACGAGAATGGCCCCGGACAGGGCGATCCTGTCCGGGGCCAGGCACTATCGTGGCCGCACCGCGGTCTCACGCTGGACGTACGGCCCATCAGCCGGCCTACGTCGAAGCACCGCAGGCGGACGCCTTAACGGGGCTACCGCTGCCGTTCCGCTCCTTTAGCGGCCAGTGCCGCCAGTGGTCCCCCCGGTGCCGCCAGTTGTGCCACCAGTGGTCCCGCCGGTGCTACCGCCAGTCGTCCCACCGGTGGTTCCGCCGCTGGTGCCGGGCACCTGTGGCGCCGGCGGCTGGGGCACCTGGCGCTCGATGACCGTCGTGCGCTCCCGTTCCGCCGGCTGCGGCTGAATGACGATCGGCTGCATCATGCCGGTCTGGGTGGCGACAAAGTACAGCAGGACGAGCAGCAGGATCAAAAACCCCACGATGATGGCGATCGTCGCGGCGCTCCAGCCGGCCGCAGCGGCCGCTGAGTCGTCGCGCGCGCCACCCGGGCTCACATTTACTTGGCTCACGCCTCACACCTCCGCAGTTGGAAAAGTCACAGTCTTGCAGGCCTGCGCCGCATGAGGTAATGCAAGTTTGGTGCCACGCCGCCGCGGCCGGAGATCCAGGGCGAGCACGGCCACAGCCAGAAGTAGGCCGCCGGCGGTGAGGGCCAGGCCCAGACGGAGCGACTGCGGGCGATACTCGAAGACCACGAGATGCCTGCCGGCCGGCACGGGCACGCTGCGGAACAGGCCCAGTTCGGCTGAGATGGGGGCTGGCTGCCCATCGACGGTCGCGACCCAGCCCGGGTAATAGGTGTCGGCCAAGGAGACGTTGCCGCCGGTGGCGGTGGCGGCCACGATCTCGATCCGCCCGCTCTCATCTCGCACGATCGTGGCCGTGCCGCCGTCGACTGAAACCCTGGGGCGCGCCGCAGCAAGCTCCAGGGCGGTACCGCCGGCGGCCGGCCGGACGGCCCGCTCGGGGCCCGGCGCCAGCCAGACGCCCCGGATGAAGGCAGTCACCCCCGGCACCAGCGATTGCGCGCGGATCTCAGTCGCCTCCACCGGCTGGGGCGGCGCGAGCACCGCCATATACTCGAAGACGCGGTAGGCGCCGGCCACGGCCCCCTGCAGGCGCGTCTCCAGGCCCACAGGGGCCTGCTGGTGCCGTACGCTCGCGCGCACGTCGGGGCGGCCGTAGGCCCATTCGGCGGTCTCGATGCCGGCCCGCAGCGTGAGCGCCGTCTCCGCGCCGGCCTGGTCCAGGAGGCGTAGCTGGATGCCCGGCGTACCCTGGGGGAGAAGTGTCGCCTCACCGAGGTAGGAGACGACGCGCAGTCGCTCCAGGCGCAGCGGGGCGCCGCGCCACACCACCTGCTCTGAGCCGTCCGGCGGCAGACGCAGGGCCTTCACCCCGCCGGGCGCCAGGCGCCACTCAGCCACCCGCCACGCGGCGCCGACCGCCACACCCAAAGCGGCGGGAGGCTCAGGGACAGGTGAGGGGCCGGTCGCAGCCTGCGGCTCCCGACCCGCGCCGGTCGCGGAGATCGTGGCGGGCTGAGCATCCATCTCCCTCTTCGAACCGCCACGCAGGGTCATGCTGGTGGCGTCCTGCACCAGGACGTGGCGCACGGAGAGCCGGTCGGTGAAGGGGTGGTGAAAGTCGTCGATCCAGAGCCAGTGG
>DAOTTI010000182.1:0-35426 GCA_034437795.1 Chloroflexota bacterium
CTCTCTCCCAAAGGGAGAGGGAACTCTTCCGGAAAGGTAACAAAGGTAACAGCGAGCCGTGCGTAGCGGATGGGTGCGAGTGATGGCCCTGCCTCAGCCCTGGCCGGCGCCTATCTCGGCCGTGGCCGGTCCAGTAGCTGCTGGTACTCGCCCTTGACGGCGGCGATCAGCTGCTGGGGGCTCTGCTGTCCGGTCCACAAGGGCTCCATCACCCGCTGGGTGAGCGTATCGATCTCCACCATCTGGAAGTTCCACGGCATCGCCATCGGCCCCGGGCCTTCCTCCACCACCTTCTTGAAGACCAGGTACATCGGACGCGACGTGAAGTGCGGGTCGTTCCAGGCGTCGATGCGCGAGCCGGGGGAGTTGGTGTCCTCACCCCGCGCCATGGCCGATGCCTTGTTGGCGTACCACTTCTGGAGCAGCCAGGCCTCGTCCGGGTGTCTGGTCCTGGCGTTGGTCGACCACATGTTGACGTGGGCGTGTGTCCCCCGCTTGCCGCTCGGCCCCTTGGGCACCAGCGTCGCATCGAGCTTGAAGCGGTCGCCGATGGCGCGGCGCATGCTGTGCGACGGCGCGGCGTTGAGGTGAAACTCTCCGTAGAGCATGGCCACATTCCCGTCGGTGAAGGTCGCCTTCTCCACGCCTTTGATCGGCGCGACGCGGTGCTTGTGGATGAGGTCGTAGTGCCATTGCCAGGCCTGCATCGCCCTGGGGCTATCCAGCACCGCCTTCTTGCCAAACGTGGGCGGGTCAAGGAACTCGGCGCCCCAGGTGCGTAGCCAGGCCGCCAGGCGGGCATAGATCGGGTCGGCCAAGACGACGCCCCACTGCCCGGGGGCGGTCAGCCGCCGCGCGGCGGCCACGAAGTCGTCCACCGTCCAGTCCAGCGACGGCGCCTTGATCCCCGCCTGCTCGAACAGGCTGACGTTGAAGTAGAGGGCGCAACCGCCCGGATGGATGCCTTCGGGCATGCCGTAGATCTTGCCGTCCAGCTTGGCCTGCTCCACCGCGTGGGGGTAAAACTGGCGCAGGTCGTACTTGTCCGCCTTGATCACGGGATCGAGCTGCATGGCGTGGCCAGTGCCGGCCAGCTCGAAGAAGGAGCCCTGGCCGGTACTGGCCCAGTACATATCGCCCAGGTCGCCGGCCGCCGCCAGCACCAGCAGCTTCTCGTAGCCGGAGTTGGCCACCAGGTCGATCGTGATCCAGGGATGGGCCTCGGTGAAGGCCCTGGCGCGATCGACAATCCACTGCTCAGTGCGGTAGTTCAGGCGCAGCGTCACTGGCTGCTGGCTCTTGGCCGGCGCTTCAGGGCCGCGCTGCGCCGTCCCCCCACAGGCGATGGCCGCCAATCCGCCCACGACCACGGCCGCCGCCGTGACCTGCCGGCGCGTCACGCCTCCTGTCCGGTGAAGCACGGCCTGGCGTTGACCGGCGGCCGCCCCCTCAGTGACCTGCTGCTCCGTCATCACTCCTGTCTCGGCCATCGCTTCTCCTCCTCGTAGCCCCCTCCTGCTCAGCGTAGTCCGCCGCACGGTCCAGGTCAAGGGGTTTGCCCACCGCGTCCGGATGGTGATGGTGGGGCTGTGAGGCCAGGCGCTGCGCTGGCCCGTCTCTGCGCCACACGGGCTATCCTCGTGGCTATGAGCCAGCAGGTGGCGCAACAGACGGAGCCGACCCTCTCGCTGGGGCGAACCAGCCTCCAGGTGAGCCCGCTCGGCGTGGGAACGTGGGCCTGGGGCGATCGACTGTACTGGGGGTACGGGCGTGGCTACACCGAGGCCGACCTGGAGGCGGCCTTCCAGGCCAGCCTGGCGGCGGGGATCACGCTCTTCGACACGGCTGAGGTCTATGGCCGCGGCGAGTCGGAACGCCTGCTGGGTCGCTTCGCCGCCGGGGTGCCTGGCGGCACGCCAGCGCCGGTCATCGCCACCAAGTTCTTCCCCTATCCATGGCGCCTGCGCCGCGCCAGCTTGCTCAGCGCGCTCCGCGGCAGCCTCGCTCGCCTGGGCCGCGAGCGCGTCGACCTGTACCAGATCCACTGGCCATACCCGCCGGTGCCGATCGAGACGTGGATGGATGCGCTGGCCGACGCCATCGAGCGCGGGCTGGCGCTGGCGGCCGGGGTCTCCAACTACGACGTGGACCAGATGCGCCGCGCGCATGAGCGCCTGGCGGGGCGCGCCATCACCCTGGCGTCCAACCAGGTACGTTTCAGCCTGCTGCATCGCAAACCGGAGCGGGACGGTCTGCTGGCCGCCTGCCGCGAGCTCGGGGTCACGCTGATCGCCTATAGCCCGCTGGAGATGGGGCTGCTGACGGGCAAGTATGGTCCGGATCACCCCCCGCCGGGGCTGCGTGGCCGGCGCTACGGGCGGAAGACGCTGGCGCGGCTGGAGCCGCTGCTGGCGCAGCTCAGGGCCATCGGGGAGGCGCATGGCGGGAAGACCGTGGCTCAGGTGGCGCTCAACTGGCTGATCTGCAAGGGGGCGCTGCCGATCCCCGGCGCCAAGAACGCGCGGCAGGCGCAGGAGAACGCCGGCGCGCTCGGCTGGCGCCTCACCGAGCAGGAGGTCGAGGTGCTCGATCGCGCCAGCGATGGACTGGCACCTTGAGCGACGGCTTGTAGCTTGTGCCAGGCGGCGCGAACCTGGCGGCGGAGCCCTCACCCTGCCCCTTACCCTACAGGAGAAAGGGCAGTGGCAAAGAAGGAGCCTCACCCTTCTCCCAGGGGGAGGGGGAGGTGATCGCCGGCGATGAGGGATCGGGGCTAGCGGTGGCTGAAGAAGTGCCAGCCGCCCAGGTGGGGCGGGTTGCCGGGGTCGTCCGGCAAGAGCTCCTCGTAGTGCTCCGCCACCTTGCGGAAGGCGTGGGCGTACTGCTCGATCAGGTGCGGCCGGTACCGCTTGAACCAGGGGATGCTGAACGTCCGCGCGCCGATCCCTTCGCTGATGGGCAGGCTCCCTTGCCCCTGGCGCACGTCCCGCGCGGCGTTGGCGATGCGCGTCGGCCGGCCATGCCCGTAGACGTCGGCGGTGTTGAACAGCGGATGCAGGTGGAGCGCGGCGTTCACGCCCGGGCTGCACGGCGCGCCCTCAGCGCGTACCGCCTGCGCGAAGCGGGTCACCGAAAGCCCGCCTAGCTCCTCCGGCCGGTAGAGGCCGCGGGCGGCGTACCAGCCGCCCATGGTGCTGCCGGAGCCCCTGGGCGGACGGTGGGCGCGAATGCCGGGAGTGGGCGGGGACTCCAGCAGGTCCCAGAAGTAGTTCATCGCCTGCTGGATCTCCGCGATGCGCTGGTCGTAGTACTTGAGCTGCACGCGCCCCACCGCCGCGCTCATCTGGTGCATGCGGTACTTGTAGCCACCCAGGGGCAGGCCGACGAGCTCCTTGAGGTAGTCCGTCTCCAGAGGGGCGTTCGGGCCAAAGCGCTCGTAATGGCCGAAGGCCAGCGCGCGCTCATAGATCTCGCGGTCGTCGGTAGTCAGCATGCCGGCCTCGCCGGTGGCCAGCGATTTGCCGGTCATCAGCGACGCGGCCGCCACGTCGCCCAGCGTGCCCACTTTCCTCCCTTTGTAGCGCGCACCCTGGGCGTGCGAGACGTCCTCGATCACCTTGAGGCGGTGGCGGCGGGCGATGTCCAGAATGGGGTCCATGTCTGCGGGGTGCCCCAGGTAATGCACCACCATGATGGCCTTCGTGCGGTCCGTGATCCGGTGCTCGATGTCGTTCGGATCGAGGCAGAGCGTCTGGGGATCGATCTCCGCGAAGACGACGGTGGCGCCAAGGCTATAGGCCGGGAGCGCGGAGGCCCAGTAGGTGATACTGGGGCAGATGATCTCGTCGCCGACCCCCACCTTGCAGCCGAACATGGCGGCGTGCAGGGCGGCCGTGCCGGTGTTGTGGCCCAGGGCGTACCTCGACCCCTGCCAGGCCGCATACTCCTGCTCGAACTGCCGCGTGACGTCGGTCCCAGACATGGCGCGGCGACGGAGCACGTCCAGCACCGCCGCCTCGTCCTCCTCGGTGATGATCGGCCAGGTGAAGAGATCACCCGGGTCGTCCTGCACGGCCTTTGGCCCGTCGAAGATGGCCAGCTTCGTTCTGGTCAGCACGGCGTTTCCCCTCCTCGTTCTCGCTCATTCTCGCGTCACCGGCGCATCTGCGCCTCGTCTGCCCGCCGGCCACGCGTCCGGGCGCGTCGGGGGCGCAGACGGCGGGGGCGTTCCTCCGGCGCGGAAGGACGTGCGCCCAGGCGCATCGGGGCGAACTATCGACCGAACCTAATGAAGCATCTAGTGAAGCGCACCAATGATACGAAGGATCAGGGCCAGCGTGAGGCGCCGTGGGCGCATCCAGTCTTCCCAGCTCGCGGCGCCCTCACCCTCTCCCATTGCCATAGGGAGAGGGGACGGTCTCCAAGGAGCCCTCCCCGCCGCCCGCTTTGCGGGCCCCGCTCTCCCATACAGGGAGAGGGCACTGCTCGCCGGCCATGAAGGATCCAGGCTAGCGCGCGCGCTGCGGCGGGTTCCTGGCCTGCGCGATGATGCGCTCCACCTCGGCGGTGAATGCCTGCGCGAAGGCGGGATCATGCACCACCAGCAGGTTCTCGTCATTGTCCTGGGCGGCGTTGTCGGAGAAGTTGAAGGAGCCGAAGATCGTGATCCGGTCGTCGATGACGAAGACCTTATGGTGCATCGCGTACGGATTGCCGTCCTGGTAGACCTCCAGGCCGGCCGCCTTCATCTTGCCGTATTCGGAGAAGCGGGTCTCCGAGCCGGTGGTCTCGAAGACCCCGCGCACCTTCACTCCGGCTCTGGCGCGCTCGATCACGGCGTTGCCAATGGCCTCGTGCGTGAAGGAGAAGGCCAGGAAGTCGATCTTCTTCTGGGCACCCCGCACCAGCTCCACCAGCCGCACGGACGGATCGTCCTCGGACGCAAAGTAGGTCTCGACCACGGCAGTACCGATGGTGATCCGTGGATGGGGCACGCCCCTGGGCTTGGTCGGGCCAAAGGCCCGCTGGGTGAACATCTTCTCGAATTCGGCGCTGAAGTTGGCCGCTAGCTCCTGGGAGCGGAGCAGCACCGCATGGTTATTCAGGCGATAGGTGTCGCCGTCGGTGAAGTTCCAGGAGCCGGTGAGCACGACCTCACCATCGAAGACCACGAACTTGTGGTGCATGATGGGCCGGCGCTGGTCATCGACGATGGGAATGCCCGCGCTCTTCACCTTCTCCAGGGCACGCTGGGTGGCCGCGTCGCGGCTGGTCAGCGTATCGGTGTCGGTGACCAGGCGCACAGTGACGCCACGCGCCTTGGCCCGCGCCATGGCGCTGGCGACGTTCTCCAGGTCGAACTCGTAGACGCAGACGTCCAGCGTGCGCCTGGTGGCGTCGATGAGGGCGACGAGCTTCTCATCGATACCCCCGCGATGGTTCTCCGGCCGGTCGGGGTAGCGGGGCTGAGTGAAGTAGATCTCGTACCAGCCGCCGGCGGCCGGCGCGGCGGCGGGGGCACGCTGGGGCTGGAAGCGTGGCCAGAGCGCGGCCGCCGCCAGCCCTGCCAGGATCATGACCAGGATGAGCGCGACCCGCGAATTCATGGCTGCGCACCCGGCTCACCGGGCGGCGCTCGGCCGGCCGCGGCCAGGGCCTGCTGGACTGCCGCCCGCCCCGCCCCGGGCGAGGCAAAGAGAGGCGGGCCGAGCAGCGCCTCCAGGTCACGCCAGACGTCAGCCGCCGGCCGCCCGCGCCACAGGGCGGCCAGTGTCCGGAGCAGCGCGCGCGCCTGATCGGCGGCCGCATAGGCCTGCTCAGTCAGATCGCCGCCTGCCACGTCAGCCTCGCCGGCAGCGCCGGCCGCCCGCGCCAGGGAGGCATCGACGTGCGCCAGCGCCCATTCCAGCAACGGCGTGGCGGTGGCGTCGTCCAGATCGCTGCGCCAGGACTCATCGTCCATGACCAGCTCGGCCGCCTTGCGCTGATAGCGGGCCACGTCCGCGCCGCCCGCATGGTCGGGCGCCACGGGCATCTCACGCTCCGGCAGCGGTGCCGCGCCGTTGCCATCGTTCATCGGCCAGCGGTTGCTCCCCCGCAACCGAAAGGTACCGCATGCGTGGGTGAGGAGGCAGCCCTCACCCCCACTGGCCCCTCTCCCGCACGCGGGAGAGGGGGAACGACGGCCAGGGCTTGGCGCCAGCCGGAACGGCGGCGCGCGCCCCATGGCGAACAGCAGGGCAGGTCCCGTGGGGGATCAGGGGCGGCCGCGGCGCTGCCGGTCGCGTACAGTTGTAAGTTGTAATCGCTATGGGTGGAACCATGGGGAACGCCGATCCCGCACGGGGCGGACCACACTCGCCACACTTGCCCGAGGCGCCCGATGTGCCAGACCCGCGTGATCCGCTTCACCCGCCTGGCTCGCCTGATCTCCCTGGTCCGCCCGATCTGCCAGCCCTGCCTGATCTGCCCGGCGTGCGCGTGCCGCACCACGTCCTGCGGGATGCACGCCGGGCGACGGCGCTGGAGTGCGAGCCGTCCGCACTGGCCACCACCCTGGAGCAGGTCTGGCGCCTGCCTAAGGTCGAGCTCCACCTGCATCTGGAGGGGACGCTCCGCCCCGAGACGGTGTGCGAGCTGGCGGCGCGCTACGAGCCGGGTTCTCCCCTGTGCAGGCCCGACTGGTGGTCAAGCTACTGGACGTTTCGCGACCTCAGTGGCTTTGTGCTCGAGTTTGGGCGCGTGCTGCGCACCTGTATCCGCAGCGCGGACGACTACTATCGCGTGGCCGCCGAGTGCTTTCAGGATCTGGCGGCGCAGCACGTCGTCTACGCTGAGGTGAGCGTCGGCCCGCGCACTCCCGGGCGGCCTTACTACGTCTCGCTCCAGGACACGGTGGCGGCCATTGATCAGGCGCGGCGCGAGGCGGAGGCCCGCACCTCACTGCGCGCCGGCATCATCATCGGCATCGCCCGCGACCGCGTGGCCGAGCACGAGCTGGGCGCCGCCGAGTTGGCGGGGCAGTTCGTGCGCGAGGCCATCCACATGCGTGACCGTGGCGCGGCCATCGCCGGCATCGACCTCCACGGCGACGAGCAGGCGGTGCCTCAGGTTGAGCCGTTCGTGCCCGCCTTTCGCGCCGCGGCCGAGGCGGGGCTGGGCCTGCGGGCCCACGCCGGCGAGGCGGCCGGCCCGCGGTCGGTGTGGGATGCGCTTCGCCACCTGGCAGTGCGCCGCATCGCGCACGGCGTGCGGTCGGGCGAAGACCCGGCGCTGGTGGCCTACCTGGCTCGAGCCGGCGTGGCGCTCGACATGTGCCCGACGAGCAACGTGCTTACTGGCGCAGCCCGATCGCTGGCGGCGCATCCGATCCGCGCGCTGCACGACGCCGGCATCCCCGTGACGGTGAGCTCAGACGATCCGCTCGTCTTTCACACCACGATCACCGCCGAGCTAGCCATCCTGCGCCACTTCCTCCGATTCTCCCTGGACGACCTCGGCCGCCTGACCGCTCAAGCCGCGGCCTGCGCCTTTCTGCCCGAGGCGCAACGGGCCGCCTTGACCCGCACCGTCCGCAGCGCCTGGTCGGTCTAGGGCCAGGCGCTGCCCGTGGCCGCCACCACCGCGTGCCCTGCCGGAGCGCTAGCGCCTGCCGACCGAGTGATGGCCATGGGTTGACCTCACTCCCTTCGGCCGGGGCTGCGCCGCACCCCTGCCCCACTTCGCCCAGCCGTGCGGCTTGGCCCCGCCACCCCCTCCCCGACACGGAGAGGGGGAGCGACGGCCACGATCGCGCGGCTGCGCCCTGCCGCCCCCTCCCCGACACGGAGAGGGGAGCGAGGGCCAGGGCCTCGCGCCATCCGGATCTCTTGCGTGCCCCCACCTGCCCCCACCCAGTGGACACCATTTCAGCTCAGGCCGGGCAGGCAGCGTGACCCACCACCCGCCCCCACCAGTGGACACCATTGGACCAGTCTTGCGACAATCGGTGCATTCAGTCTCCAGCGTTATGAAGGCCATCATTCTGGCGGCCGGGTATGCGACCCGCCTCCGTCCCCTGACCGACACCATCGCCAAGCCTCTCCTCCCCATCGCGGGCCGGCCGCTGATCGACTACCTCTGCGACAAGATCGACGACGTCCAGGAGGTCGATGCCCTTCACCTGGTGACCAACGCGCGATTTGCCGAGTCGTTCCGCCGGTGGGCCGCCGCCCGCCGGGGCCGGCTCGTGCCGGTGGTGCATGACGATGGGACGACCAGCAACGAGACGCGGCTCGGCGCCATCGGGGACATCCAGTTCACCATCGAGCGGGCCGGACTGGCCGCGCAGGACCTGCTCGTCGCTGCCGGCGACAACCTCTTCGACTTTAGCCTGGCCGACTTCGTCGCCTTCTGGCGCGCCAAGGGGGATGGGAGCTGCATCGCCGTCTATGAATGCCCCGACCCCGCGCTCGTGCCCCAGTACAGCGTGGTGGAGCTGGACGCCAACGACCGCGTCGTGTCCTTCGTTGAGAAGCCGGCCCAGCCGCAGAGCAATCTCGTCGGCATCGCCACCTACATCTACGCCGCCGAGCACGCCGCGCTGATCCCGACGTACCTGCACGAGGGGAACTCGCCGGACGCCCCCGGCAACTTCATCGCCTGGCTCCACCGGCGGGCCCCCGTCTACGGGTACCGCTTCCACGGCGAGTGGATCGACATCGGCAACCACCAGCAGCTGCTGGAGGCGGATAACCGCATGCGCCGGCGCGTCGGGCTCCCACCCCGCACCGAATACAGTCTCACCTAGCCCCGGCGTCTCCACATCACTTGACGCGTACCTGCGTGGCGGACGCCGGTTGCCCGGTGATCTGGACGGGCCGTACAATCCGCGACTGCGGGGCGGGTCGCACGTAACCGCCCCTGGACCGTGGAGGGTGAGCATGGCTGCCACAAGCGCCCCTGGTGAACGCACTGCTGAACGGCCCCTGTCCCCGCGCCCGGCAGGCCGGGTGGTGTCCATCCATACCGTGCGCGAGCGTGACGGTGTGGCGGTGCCGCTGCCGGAAGCCAGCGTGCGGGCCGGCTACGGTATCGAGGGCGATTGGCGGTCCCACGACCGCAGCACCCGCCAGCTCACGCTCATCGAAGAAGAAGCACTGCTGGCCGTCGAGCAAGAGCTTGGCCGGCCGGTGCCGCCGGGCGCCAGCCGGCGCCAGGTGGTCGTGCGTGGCCTCCCGCTCAACGCCACGGTGGGAAAGACGCTCTGCGCCGGCGAACTGCTGCTGGCGGTGACGGGGCTGTGTGACCCCTGTGACAATATGGAGCGGAAGATCGGGCCGGGCGCCAGAGCGGCGCTCGCCGGTAGAGGCGGCATCTGCGCGCGCGTGCTCCGGGGCGGCACCCTCCGCGTGGGCGATGCGGTCTCCCTCCAGGAATAAGACCACTCCGCCGCTCACGGCTCGCTGTCGCTGCCCTGCCGGTGAGCGTGCTATGGATCAGCGATCAAGTGGTGATCAGGTGGTGATCAGGTGGTGGTAGATGCGGGTGGAGTATCCGGTGTGGCTCCAGGATTGGTGCGCGGGCTTGGCCTGGCGGTGAAACCGTTCAGGCGGGGCGGGCGAGCCTCACCACGAAGTACGGCTGGTTTGAGAGGTCCGGCGCCAGGCCTGGGTAGAGCCAGGCCCGCCCGCGGGCGTCCCTGAGCCGGAAGTAGTACTGCAGCGGATACGGCGAATCAGTGTAGTCGCCGGGGATCGTGGCGCGGTAGCCCCGCCCGTCGCTGGCCATCTCCACCTCGAGATACTGCTCCGCCTGGTTGACGTGCCGGTAGCGCAGGCTCACCGCCACCGGGACTGCATCCGGCGGCACGCGCCGCAGATGGAGCACCACGTCGACGGGCCGCCCGCGCTCGAAGCTCGCCGGTGGCGTGTGCAGATGCTCGAGCGCCGGCCGCGCTTCATCCGGCTCTGTCTCATCGGCAGGCCATCCATCCGGTCGCTGCCGGCTGTCCTGCCCCTCGCCGCCACAGGTCGGGTCTGGGCGCCGGTCTCTGGCCGCCGTGCCAGCGTTGTCTGGCGCGCCGGCCAGCGCCGCTTCCAGGTCCAGAATGTCCTGGTCGATCGCCGCCAGGCGGTCGAGCCAGTGGCCGCGCAGGCGCGGCTCGGGGCCATAGGTCAGGTCGTCGACGTAGACGCCTCGTGCGGCCTCGGCCGCCTCGACCCAAGCGCGGCGCGCCCTGCGGTAGGCGTCGATCGCCCGACGCAGGGCCGGCACGTCGCCGGTCTGCCGGTAGAGCGCGTAGTCGACGCCCGCGCGGAGCTTGCCGGCGAAGAAGCGCCCCAGCCCGGCCTGAATGGCGACATCGATCGCCAGCCGGCGAAACGCCGGATCGGCCCGGTCCGCGATCAGCGCCTGCGACAGGCGCTCGACCGCCCCCTGCGCGAAGCCTTCCAGCCAGCGGGCCACGTCCAGCGGCGAGTACTTCCCGCTCCGCCGGCCAGAGACGAGCTCACCGGCGAATTCCTCGACGCGGCAGAACAGCTCGGGGTCCAGCGGGCTGACCGTGCCGAAGCGTTTGGGGCTGGGCGTGTCGCCGTACGGCACGGGGCGCGGGTCGTCGTCTGACCGGGCGATGGGCATGGTGGTGTACATCTCCGGCCAGTAGCTGTTGTTCGCTGCCGATGGCAGGTAGGCTACCGTCACCAGGGGCAGGATGCGGCTGGCGCTGGCCAGCGCGCTCTCGATGGCCTCGGCGGCTGGGCCGAAGTCCTTGCGCAGGGACCGCCGCCACGTCTCCGGATCGGCCTCGGGCTGATAGAGCAGGCGCCCGAACAGGCGGTAGGTGTAACGGTACTTCTCCCAATCGCCGTCCTTCGGCCGTAGTGCCGTGTCGGCGTAGCCGTCGCGGGGGCCAGGCAGCCCCGACCCCCGCCGCCCTTTGAACGAGAGCGGCTCGAAGAGCTCGACGCCCAGCGCGTCGCAGAAGTGGCCGAACCGGCCGTATCCCGCCGCCATGGCGGGGTCGCCCCAGAGCAGCACCCGCTGGGTGCCGGGCCAGATGCGGAACAGCACCCCGTACTCACGGTCCTCGCCCATCAAGTCGGCGTAGCCGTAGCGGGTGAAGCGCCGCTCGGCTTCGCTCAGCACCATGAACCGGCCGCGCTCGCCCTGCGGCGGCTGGGGGTGCTCAACCGGACGGATCGCCGCCTGGTGGTAGGGCGGCCCCATATGCTCGGCCCAGTACTTGGGGGAGACGCTCACCGGCACGCCCGTGGCCAGGGCAAGCCGGATCATCTCCTGGTCGATGCCCTTGGCATGGAGGTCGATCTCCAGCCGGCGCCCGGTCTTCGCCACATCCGCTATAGCCGAGAACACCGTGCGCCAGAAGTCGTAGCTCCGCTCGGGGATCCCGCTCTCGCCGTGGATGCGGAAGGTCACTCCGCTGATGGCAGGGCAGGCCTCCAGCAGCAGGCGCAGGGCATCGCGGCAGTAGGCGGCGTGGCGCTCCGGGCTCAGGCCTGTGATGGTGTAGTTGGCGTCGGGGCTGTCGATCAGCTCGTAGGCGTGCGTCCACAATCCGAGCTGGAAGTGCAGGCCACGGGCCGCGGCCTGCTCGCTGATGAACCGCAGCATGGCCAGGTTCCGGTCACGCTCGTCGTCCGGCAGCCCGCGAACGCGCACGTCGTAGCCGGGCACGTCCACCAGGAAGGGGTACGCGAAGTACAGATAGGCGTCACGCACGCGCCGCGGGAAGTCATAGCTCAGCCCCAGGGCCAGGTGGAAGCGGTTGAAGCGCTGCGTGGCCAGCATGGAGAGGTACGGCGGCCAGAACGCGCGGTCGTTGAACCATGGCTTGTCCTCCACGTCGCTGGCGAACAGGCGCATGACGCTCCGCACGCGGTTGGCCGGCTGCTCTACGATGGGCCGGTCAAGCTGTAGGGCCGCCAGCGCCTGCGCCCCGTCGGCGGCGTGCGCCACGCGGTCGGCCAGCTCCAGCACGGCGTAGACCAGCCCGCGCACATCCGCACCGCCGGCCACTACCACCTCTCGCCGGCCGCTCTCTCCCTGCCCGCCGGACGGCGGCAGGGAGGCGGTGCCCCGCGCCAGGGCTAAGCCCTCGGCAGCGTTCGGGACCGCCACCTGCGCCGCAGCGAGCACGGCGCGGGCCAGGGGGTCGGCCGCGCCGGCGACCAGGACGCACAGCTCGTCCGCCGCCGTCTCCTCCAGCCGCCGGCGGATCTCAGCGCCTACCCCAAGCGCCCTCAGGGCCGTCTGGAGCTGCTCAAGGGCCCAGGAGACGGGCGCCTGTGCCGCCACCTGGTCGGCCGGGTCCCGCAGGATCGCTACCGTTCGGACGTCTGCCATTGGTTCTGTTGCCTCGCTTCACCAAATTACGCGGCCGCGACCATCTATCCTACCGGCCTGATGGCCGAGCGCCACTGCGGACCCGGCGCGCGCCAGGGGCGCTACTCGGAGACCGGGGCCATCTGGTCACCAGGGCGAGTGGCGGTCACCGCTGCCGCCCAGCCGGCAATGGCTTCCGCCAATGCCGCCTCGTGGCCAGCGTAGCTGTGGTCTGCGCCCTGGAAGAGGCGGGTCTCGACGCGTGGCGCGCCGGTGGCGGTGCGCCGGATGACCTCCAGCTCCGCCGCGCCGCCGACCCACGCCTCCTCGCTGCCGTAGCAGGCGAAGAGCGGGCACCGGAGCCGCGCCACCAACGGGTCAGGGGTGGAGAACCCGTAGATGTCCAGGTTCGTTCGCGCCCGATCGACGTAGGTCTGGGCGCTGTGGGTGCCGGCCCCTGCCGGGCTGATCCCCCACGGTAGGAGGTCTTGCCCGCGCCCCTCAGCTACCATCCGCTCTGCCTGCGCCAGCAGCTCAGGGTCGATCCGGCTGGCCCGGCCCGGGGGTGACACGGCCACGATCCCCAGCACGCGCGGGTCTCGGCGCAGCGCCTGGTAGTAACCAACCTTCAGCGCGCCGAGACTGTGGCCGACCAGGAGCACGCCGCGGACGCCCGCCGCCATGGCCACGTCGATCCAGGCGGCGACGTCGAGCGGCGACTCGCTGAAGCGCTCCCAGCCACCGCCGCCCAGCGTCACCTGGCCATCGGCCGTGCGGCGCAGGACGAAGCCGAAATCATGCCCGCGGTTGTTGCCGGTAATGAACGTGAAGCCACGGCCGGCCAGCATCCGGCCAATGAGCACAGCCGTGCGGCCGTAGAACTTGCCCGTGAGGCCGTGCACCCAGATGATGCCGGCATCCTGAGACGAGCCTGTGGACGGGCGGATGATCGCGCCTTCCAGCGTGACGCCATCGTCCGCCGTCGTGTACACCAGCTCCTCGACGTAGTTCGTGCCCATAACCCCTCCTGCATACGCTCTTGCTCGGCGCCTTATGCCCTGCAAAGGAACAACTGCTACGCGCTCCAATCTGCTCGCTTCAGTCTGGTCGCTTCGAGCGGCGCCAGCGCGGACCAGGGCTAGGCTGAGGGCTCCGCTCATGAATAGTCCAGGCTAGCGGCGCCGGCGCCGCGCCGGCCGGCGGCGGTCCTGCCACGACCGCCACGCCGCCAGCGCCATGCCCGCGATGATGCCGGCAAGCAGCCCGTACACGCCCCACTGGGCCATCTGGTCCACGCTGGCCACGTCGGAACTCAGTATGCCTCACCTCACCCGCGGCCGGTCACAGGAGCGTCGACGGCGCACGGCCAGATGCGCCCCGCAACTCAGAATGCCGCACCGGGGGCCGACGACCAGTTCCCTCTCCCTCTGGGAGAGGGAACTGGGTGAGGGCTCTGCTCGTGCAGAACCCAGGCTACGGGCGTACGGTCGTCTGTACGTGGCGCATCCGCCACGTCGGCGCTGGCCGATCGCTGCCATACCTGTATAGTTCGCATACGGGTAGAAGATCGTAGCGCGTATGGATGCCAACGAGCGGGCCGGTCCGCCGGCCGAGTTTCCGCCACCCGCCGAGGCGCAGGCGCGAGTGCTCCTGGGGGCCATTGCCGTCCAGGAGCGTGACCGGACCCCCACGCCTCCGACGCCGCGCGGCGCGCCTCGGGACGACGCCTGGAGCGAGCTCGTGCGCTGGGCCGAGCGGATGTACGCCTCGAGAGGCTTTGCCGAGCGGGAGCTCAACCAGCTGCTGGAGACCTCGGAGCACCTGCGGCGCGCCCGCGGTGCGCTGCTCGCCGGCACGGGGCGGTCCTCGGGCTGGGCCGGCCTCCTGGCCCGCGCCCTCGCGCCAGCGGAGGCCTTCGTCCCGCGGGCGGTGCTGACGCGCTTCCAGAAGTGGTGCGCCGCCCGCCCCGACCGCGCCAGGCG
This sequence comes from Chloroflexota bacterium, assembly GCA_034437795.1. Lineage (GTDB taxonomy): Bacteria > Chloroflexota > UBA11872 > UBA12225 > UBA12225 > DAOTTI01. The sequence continues at coordinate 14,307 of DAOTTI010000182.1, forward strand.
GGCGCTTCGTGCCCTCTGGGCGGACGACGCTGCTCTGGCGGAGCGCATCCGCGCCTTCCTGGAGGACCTGCCCGCCGGCGTCGCCCGTGGGGTGAGCGCGCGGCTGAGCCTCACCTCTCTCCTGCTGCTCGCGCTCGACCCGATGCGTTACCCCGTCTACGTGCCCGGCGCCTTCACTGAAGGCTTCGCCCTCACAGGCTATCCGCGGCCCCGGCGCGGGGTGGACGAGGCGGACGTCTATGACCACGCGCTGGGCTTTCTCGACCGCCTCATCCAGGAGGCGTCCAGGCGCAATCTCCACCTGCGCCACCGCCTCCACGCCGCGGGCGTGCTCCAGGCCATCACCCGCGGCGCCGACCGGTGGCAGCCGCCCCAGGACTGGTCGCCGGAGGTCTGCGAGGCCTTCCAGCGCTATCTGGCCGGCGCCCGACGGCCGCGTGGCGCCGCCGGTGAGCCGGCCCCAATGGCGCGGCGGCCGGTGCTGGCCAGCCTGGCGTCGTCCCTGCTGATCGACGAGCTGGCCCTGCTGCGGATCGAGCGGCTGCTGGCCGACAAGAAGCAATGCATCTTTTATGGCCCGCCCGGCACCGGTAAGACCTACGTGGCCCGTGAGCTGGCCCGCGCCCTCGCCGCGGGCGCGGAGCGGGTGCAGGTGGTGCAGTTTCATCCCTCCTACGCCTACGAGGACTTTGTGGAGGGCTATCGCCCCCGCCTGATCAATGGCCAGCCCGGCTTCGCGCTGGTCGATGGCCCGCTCAAGCGCATGGCGCAGGCCGCTCGTGAGGCGCCGGAGGCCACGCACATCCTGGTGATCGACGAGCTCAATCGCGGCAACGTGGCCAAGATCTTCGGTGAGCTCTACTACCTGCTGGAGTACCGCGACGAGCAGGTGACGCTCCAGTATTCCGGCGCCCCGTTCACCCTGCCGCGCAACCTGTGGATCATCGGCACGATGAACACCGCCGACCGCTCCATCGCGCTGGTGGACTTGGCGCTGCGCCGGCGCTTCTACTTCGTCCCCTTCTTCCCGGACCAGCCGCCGGTTGCCGGCCTGCTCCGCCGCTGGCTGGAGCGCAACAAACCCGACCTCGTCTGGCTGGCGGATGCCGTCGATCGCGCCAATGCCCTGCTCAAAGACCGCCACCTGGCCATCGGCCCCAGCTACTTCCTCCGGCCTGATCTCACCGAGGAATGGGTGGAGGTGATCTGGGAGCACGCCGTGCTGCCCTACCTGGCCGAACAGTTCTTCGGCGAGGAAGGCGCGCTGGAGGAGTTCGCCCTGCCCCGCCTGCGCGCCGCCTGCCCTCCGCCGTCCCAGCCGTCCCTGCGGTACGCCCCCTCCCGCCGGCGCCTGCCGGCGGCAGCCGAGCGCCACACCGCGTACGACGCCGAGCGCGGTCCGAGCGAGGCGACCGGCCGTCGCCGTGACGGTCCCCAGACCTGACCGTGCCCAGACCTGACCGTGCCCAGACCTGACTGTGGGCCTCTGAACGGGAGGCCGCCGGACCCGTACCTGACTGACCGCCGTGGTTCGCCGTCTCACCCTCGTCGAGTACCAGACCTGCCCTGCAGTCCCCCTCGCGCCCCACGAGCGGGACGCCCTGCTCAGGCTGGTGCCTTCCATCACCGTCGTGCCGTCGCTGCAGGTGGTGAGCGATGAGCGCGGCCACGCGTGCTACGACCTGACCCCCGGCTCCTGGATCGGTGCCGTGCGCCTGGGCACCCTGGCCATCGAGATCCGGCCCAAGCTGCCCGTGGACCGGGTCCTGTTCCTCATCTCCTACGCCATCGATCCGCGCGCCTGGCGGGACCTCCTGTTTCACTTTGCGGAGACGACCTCGCTGGTGGAGGCCATCGTGCCTGCCTTCCTGGCGCACGTGCGCCGGGCCATCCGGCACGGCCTGCTGCACGGCTACCGCGCCGAGGAGGGGGCCTGGCCCGCCGTGCGGGGGCGCCTGCGCTTCGATGAGCAGGTCCGCCGGCGGTTCGGCGTCTTCCCGCCGGCAGAGCTCCGCTACGACGAGTACACCGCGGACGTGGACGAGAACCGGCTGCTGAAAGTCGCCCTGGTCCGGCTCAGCCGCATGCGGTTACGCTCACCGGCCACGGCCCGCGCCCTCCGCCATGACCTGGCCGCCTTTCAGGACGTGAGCCTGGTCCACGATCGGCCGGATCAGTGGCCGCCGCTCAGGTACACGCGTCTGAACGAGCACTATCGCCCCGCCCTGGAGCTGGCCAGGCTCATCGTGCGATCGACCGCCTTTGACCTGGGGCACGGGCCGGTGCCGGCATGGGCCTTCCTGGTGGACATGAACCAGGTGTTTGAGGACTTCGTCGTCGTCGCGCTGCGCGAGGCCCTGGGGCTCTCCGAGCGCACCTTTCCCCAGGGGCTGGCCAGCGGCGCGCGTCCGCGCACGTTACCCCTGGACCAGGCCGGTGCCGTGCACCTGAAGCCCGACCTCTCCTGGTGGGACGGCAACACCTGCACCTTCGTCGGCGACGTCAAGTACAAGCGAGCCAGCGTCGCCGGGATCGAGCACCCCGACCTCTACCAGCTCCTGGCCTATACCATCGCCACTGGCCTGCCCGGCGGCCTGCTGGTCTATGCCGCCGGTGAGGCGGAGCCGGCCAGCCACGAGGTGGTGCACGCGGGGAAGGAGCTGCATGTCACCGCACTCGACCTCAGCGGCTCGCCGGACAAGATCCTGGCCCAGATCGGCGGGGTGGCCGCGCACGTACGCCACCTTCGCGGGCTGGCGCGGGCCGGTGCGGCGCGAGGCGGGCCACCTTCCCCGCGGGAACGCCCCTCCGCGGCCGCGCCGCCGCCAATCGCGGCGGCTGGTGCGGCACCGCGGCCATAGTGGGGCCCGAGCCGCGGCGCGCGTTGCACTTGACTGAAGCACCGGCCGGTGCGACACTTCAGCCAGGCGGCCGGAGGGGTCCGATGGACGGTGAGCCACGCTCCCAGGTCTTGTACTTGCTTGCCGCCGTGGACGCACTGCTGGAGCGGGCCAAGCGGCTCGCGGCTGCGGTCGCGGCGGACGTCGCCAGAAGGTCTGCGCCCCTGCGACGCATCGACCTTGATCCGGATGATCCGGCCGGCGGCGACCTGGCACGGCGCCTGCGCGAGATCCGCACCCGTCGCCCCAGTCGATGATCCCGTGATCCCGGTGCGCGCCCAGGCGCCTGCCGGTCAGACTGTTTCCTCTAAAATATGGCGAAGGCGCTCTCGCACTCGCGTGCGTGTGTGTGCGGTCGGCGGTAAGGCTGGCGTCACCGGCTGGGGGATGGCGATGTGAGCGCCCGAGTGTATGGGAGACCGGCGCGAACACGACTTGGACGAGCTGGCACGTCGCCTGCTTCACCACATCCAGCAGATCCAGACCCGCGGGCAGCGCCTGCGGGAGCAGTTGCTCCGGCTCCGCGCCATCGAGCGCAGTCGACCCCTCCTCGATGCTGAGACGGCACGGCTGCGAGAGATGGAAGCTGAGCTGGCTGAGCTCGACGCCCAGCTCCGCGACCTGGAGGAGCAGCTCGCCCGCCTGAGATCATCCGACTAGACCCAGTTCAAGGTTCAAGGTTCAAAGTTCAAGGTTGAAGGCGGAGCGGGAGCGTCCTGGGGATCCCACTCTGGCTCCGGCGTGGCGCGGGTGCTCCACGGCCGACGGTCGGTTCTCTCTTCCTCCTCGCTCATCGCCACTCGCCACTCGTTACTCGCCACTCAAGCCCGGCCGGCGAGGCGTCGTGGCCGCTATACTGCGCCCGTGCCGCCGCTACGCGTACTCCTGACTGGGGCCGCCGGTCCGCTCGGCGGGGCCGCGGCCGCGGCGCTGGCCGGGGCCGGCCACACCGTCCGCGCCACCGATCTCGCGCCTCCGCCCGCTGGCGCGCCGCTGGCATTCCAGGCCGGCCCGCTCACCGATCCCGCCTTTGTCGCTCGCCTGCTAGACGGCATCGATGCCGTGGTCCATCTGGCGCCGCTTTCCCTATTCGAAGCGTCTCCAGGTGAGCTGCTGGACACCGCCGCGCGGGGGACGCACGTGCTCCTGAAGGGTGCCCTCGACGCCGGCATCCGGCTGGCGGTCCAGGCCAGCACGCTCGCCATCATGGACGCCTACGACCAGGACTACGAGGTCACCGAGCAGTGGCGCCCTCGCCCGCAGCCGGCGCCGGAGCAGCTGGCCCCGTATCTGGCTGAGCTGGTGGCGCGTGAGTTCACCCGCGACGTCCAGCTTGAGCAGCCAATGAGCATCATCTGCCTGCGCTTCGACCTGCGCTCCGTCACCGCGGCCGAAGGCGGGCAGGCCATCGTGCACGCCCTGGATGCCCTGCAGCGGGGGACGCGGCAGCGGGGCCACCGCTGGCAGCTCTACCACATTGGCGGCTCCGCGCCCGGCGCGCGCTACACGTCGCGGGCGGCGCGTGAGGCGCTGCGACTGGCTGGGTGAGGCTCATCCGATGACGATGGTCCTTCACTCTCCTCGCTGGCGCCGGCCCTGGCCAAGCCGATGTGTAGGCGCTGCACGAACCGGAGGCCCCGTCCGATGAAGATCGTCCTCTACGGTGCCGGCGGCCCCGTGGCCGCGGCCGCCATTGCCGAGCTGGAGCAACATCACACCCTGCGCCTGACGGACATCCGCCCGCCGGAAGAGCCGCATCCGCGCTTCCAGGAGCGGGCTGAGGACTGGCCCCGCCGCCCATCCCCGCGGGAGCACGAGTTCCGGCGGGTGGACGTGACTAGCCCCGATGACGTGATCGCCGCCGCGGAGGGGATGGACGCCATTATTAACCTGAGCGTCATCCGCCCCGATCCGGTGATGAGCTTCCGCGTGAACATGATGGGGGCCTATCACGTGATGCAGGCGGCGGTCACGCACGGCATCAAGCGCGTGGTCCACACCGGGCCGGAGGTGATCATCGGCCACTACTGGCACGACTTCGACCTCACCGTCGAGGCCCCGCCGCGGCCCGGCACTGGCTATTACCTGCTCACCAAGTACCTGGGCCAGGAGGTGGTGCGCTCGTTCGCCGAGGCCTACGACCTGGAGGTGATCGCCCTCTACTTCCACGTCTTCCAGCGCGCGGACGCCAGCGAGCCCCTGCCCGGCGCGTCGCCCTTCCTGGTGTCGTGGGAGGATACGGGGCGCGCCTTCCGCGCCGCGGTGGAGGCGCCGCCGATGCCCCATCGCTACGAGCCGTTCATCATCACCACCGACCTGCCCCACGGCAAGTTCAATGCGGAGAAGGCCCAGCGCCTGCTGGGCTGGCAGCCGCAGGACCGCTTCGAGGGCCACTGGCGGCGGAAGCCATCCGGCTCGCGGTAGACCTGCCGCGATCGCCGAGCCTGGACACGCCACCAGTGGGGCCCTCGCCCTGGCCCTCTCCAGATGGGAGAGGGGGTAATGCGCAATTCGTAATGCCTAATGGGTGATTGGTAGTCCCTGGCCGTTTCCCTGTGGGAGAGGGCCAGGGCGAGGGCTCATCATTCACGGCCAGCCAAGCGTTCCCTCTCCCTCCCCCGTCCCGCCTCCGGCGGCCACCCTGGGCCAGGGCTTGCTACTCGCCACTTGCTACTCAAAGATGGAACTGCACCTTGATCGAGCGCGTCGCCTTGTCGTCGGCGGTGGCGAAGGCCTCGGCCGCGCGCTCCAGGGGGAAGGTATGCGTCAGGAGCGCCGCCACCGGTGCCTTGCCGGACGCAATCCACTCGATCGCCACGTCGAAGTCATGCCTCCCATCTTGCAGGCCGTAGCAGACTGGGAAGAGCACGGTGGCTTCCTTGCCCAGAGGCGTACCCAGGTCCACGCCGACCTGATGGCTGAAGACGCCCAGCACGGCCACCCGCCCGCGCCGGCGCAGGAGCGACCAGGCCTGGTTCAGCGTCGGGGCGCTCCCGCCCACCGTCTCGATCACCAGGTCGGCGCCGGCTCCACCGGTGGCATCGCGCACGATGGCCGCCGCCTCGTTCGGAGCTTCAAGTAGGGCCTGCGTCGCCCCGAGCCGGCGCGCCACCTCTGCCTGGTGGGCATGCCGCGCCAGGACGTAGATCGCGCCGGCCTCCATCGCCGCCGCAGCCATCACGCAGGCCAGGCCGATCGTGCCGGCGCCGATGATGGCCACCGTCTCTCCCGGCCGAAGCGCGGCCAGGCGCACGGCGTGGACCGCGACCGCCAGAGGCTCCACCAGCGCGCCCTCAGCTGCCGTCATGCCGTGCGGAAGCGGGAACAGGCCCCGCACGTCGCGCTTGACGTACTCCGCGAAGCCGCCGGCCCAGTCGTCACCCCGCCGCTTTCGCTCGCAATGGAAGAAGGCCCCTTCGCGGCACCAGCGGCACGCGCCGCAGGCGCGCCCGAGGCAGATCGTGTCCAGGGCCACCAGATCGCCGGGCTGCACCGGTGGCGCAGCGCCCGGATGCGGTGCCACCTCCACCACCTCGCCGGCCACCTCATGGCCCTGGGGACGCTCCTCCGGCCGGTCGCGCTCGCGGTAGCCGTGCAGGTCGCTCCCGCAGATGCCGGCGGCGCGCACCCGCACGATGGCCGCGCGCGGCTCCAGCCGCGGCCGCGGGAGGTCCGCCACCCTCACCTGTCGCGGCCCCACCCGCAGCACGCCCCGCATGAGCCTGCCTCCATCCATGCTGTTATCCTCCACGCCAACGCCCGGCTGCGCCGGCGGCCATCGCGCCGGTGACGCCGGACCCGCCCCGGCCGGCTCCGTGGCCGGTCGTTCACCGTGCAGTGTACTGCTCTTGTCCACATGGAGGCTGCCATGTACGTGTCACGGCTTACCTTCGCCACGCGGCCCGGGCACACCCACGAGGTGGAGGAGAAGCTGCGCCGCCTGCGCGATCTCGTCGCCCAGGCGGGGGGACAGCGCCCGCGGGTGCTGCGCACCCATTACGCCTCGCTGGGCGCGCCGGACGTCGTCTTCGAGCAAGAGGCGTCGGACCTGGCGACCCTCGAGCGTGAGATCGGGGCCGTGACCGGTACCCCGCAGTTCCAGCAGCTCTCCCGCGAGATCTCAGACCTGCTGGCCGGCACGCCAAAGCGCGAGATCTACCAGGTGGTAGAGTAGCCGGCGGCGCAGGCGCCTCACGAGCAAAAGCACATGACGAGCGGCGACGCATTCGATCCGGCGGCCGCGGCGGCCGCCCGCCTGGCCGCCGTCCGCGCCGAGATCGGCGCCGAAGGTCTTCCGACAGCGGTGTGGGAGGATGCCCAGCGCCAGCTGGAGGGCATGCTGGCCGGCCTCCATGAGCTGATGCGGGCTGTGCCGCTGCTGTCGGAGATCCCCCTCCCTGATCGCCCTGCGACAGGACGGTCCGGCGAGGGCCAGCGGCGGGCCGGCGAGCCTGCCGCAGACCCAGCGCCCGGGGACCGTGGGGACAGCGTCCCTGCATCGGTCCCTCCCGTCCCGTCTGTCGCTGCGCTCGAACAGGAGCCCCATGCCGCCAGGCTCCCCTTCCTCCCCATCACCGCCGTCGCCCCGCTGATCCAGCGGCGGGAGGTCTCCCCCGTCGAGGTCACGCGCGCCGTGCTCGATCGCATCCAGGCCCACGACCAGGTGCTCCGCACCTTCATCACCGTGGCGGCGGACCAGGCGCTGGACGCGGCGCGGGAGGCTGAACGGGAGATCGCCGCCGGCCGATATCGCGGCCCGCTCCACGGCGTGCCGCTGGCGGCCAAGGACCTCTACGCCACCCGCGGGGTGCCGACCACCTGCGGCTCGGCCATCTTGCGCGACTGGATCCCTTCAGAAGACTCGTTTGCGGTCGCCGCCTGGCGCCGCGCGGGGGCCATTCTGGTGGGGAAGAACACGTTGCACGAGTTCGCGTTTGGCGGCACGAGTGTGAACGCGCACACCGGCACGCCCCGCAATCCCTGGAACCCCGACCACATGTGCGGCGGCTCCAGCGGTGGCTCGGCCGCCGCCGTGGCGGCCGGCTTCGCCTACGGCGCCCTGGGCAGCGAAACGGGCAACTCCATCCGGCGCCCGGCCAGCTTCTGCGGCGTCGTGGGGCTCAAGCCGACGTTCGGGCGCATCAGCCGGCGGGGCGTCTTTCCGCTGGCCTGGACCCTGGACCACGTGGGGGTCTTCGCCCGCACCGCGGCGGACGCCGCCCTGCTTGTGGCCCCGCTCACCGGCTTTGATCCGGCTGACCCCGGCAGCCGGCGCCCGCCGGCCGGCGAGCCCGATCCCCCTGCGCCCCCGCCACCGGCGGCCGGCCTCCGCGGGCGCCGCGCCGGCGTCCCGCGCGCCCTGCTCCTGGGGCTCGACGCCGAGGTAGCGCAGGCGTTCGCTCGGGCGCTGCAAACGCTCGGCGCGCACGGCGTCGAGGTGGTGGACGTCGACCTGGCGCTGAGCGCGCGTTGGACTGCCCTTACGTCTTCGATCATCATGCACGCCGAGGCGGCCGCCGTTCACGACCGCTGGCTACACGAGCAGCCCCACGCTTACGGCGCCGACGTGCTGGCGCGACTGCTGGCCGGCAAGGGGCTGCGCGCCGCCGACTACGCCCGCGCCCAGGCCATGCGGGACGCCATCACCGCCGAGCTACTCCATACCCTGGGCACGGTCGACGTGCTGGTGGCCCCCGGCACGCCCGCGCCAGCCCCGCCGCTCCAGGCCGGCGCCTACGTCCCCGGGGACGCGCCCTGGGGCACCGAGCCCAGCGCCTTCCAGCTCCAGCGCCTGTTCAGCCTCACGGGGGCGCCAGCGGTCGCGGCGCCGTGCGGGCTGAGCGCCGCCGGTCTGCCGCTGGCAGTGCAGGTGGCCGGCCGCCCCTGGGAGGAGCACGTCGTCCTCGGCGTTGCCGGTGCGGTAGCCGCGGCCATGCCCCTCCCCACAGCGCCGCGCGGCGCGCCGTAGCCGGCCCGTCAGCCGCCGCGGGCGGTGAGCACCCGCCTGATCCGGTCCGCCGTCTCGGTGCGCCCGAGGGTGAGGTACGCCTGATACTCGTACTCGAGCGGCAGCACCGGCACGGCGTATCCCTGCCAGGAAAGAACGGTTCGCAAAGAGCCGACGTCGACCGGGACGTCCCACCTGCCATCGGGGAGGCGCTTCTGCAGCCGGCCCATGAGCTCCACCGGTACGCCGGCCAGCCGCAGGGCGCCCAGGTGGGACCGGATCCGGCCGGTGGCGGAGAACGCCACCGGGCGCGTCACGTACGCCTTGAGCCGCTCCTGGATGGCGTACGCCCCCTGCTTGTCGGTCTGCACGTCGATGTCCCGCGGGACGATGGCTACCCCCTGCAGGGCGAGACCGGCGCTGCCCGTCAGCGCCCACACCGCATCACAGTCGCGCAAGGCGTCCAGCAGGCGGCGGAGAGCCCGCGCGTAAGGAGCAGGCAGCATGGCGGCACCGGCCTGAGAACTGTACCGTAGGCAGACGCCACTGAGGACGCCCTACCGCTGTGTATCCTTTGCATGGATTGTGTATCTTGTGTATACGGGCGACGGGCGGGTTCCAATGATCACTGCCAAACTGCGTAAGGTCGGAAATAGCTACGTCGTGACGGTTCCACGCAATGAGATCGAGCGCCTCGGCCTTCGGGAGGGACAGCTCGTTGCCCTAGAGGTGCGCGCGGTCGAGGTGCGCCCCGTGCTGGCGGCGGACCTGCGGGAGGCGTTCGACATCGAGTTCCGTCAGGGTCAAGACGCCCTTCGGTACCTCGCGGAGCATTAGGCGGTGTCCGCAGGCGACGTCCGCTTTCTCAGCGTGGCGGACGTGGTAGCACTGCACAATGAGGTGATGGAGAGGATGGGTCATCGCCCGGCCCCTCTGCGCGACGCCGGTGTTCTCGAGCCGGCGGTGCTGATGCCCCAGAAGGCCGCCTACTATCAGGGCGCCGACCTGGTGCGTCAGGCCGTCCTAATCGCTATCGGCATCTCGCAAGCGCAGGCGTTTGTCGACGGAAACAGACGCACGGCTTACATGGCGATGGCGGTGTTCTTGCGGCGCAACGGGCGCCCCTTTGGGGGGAACCGCATGGACCTTGCGAAGCGACTGGAGGCCGTCGCGGCGCGGACCGGCTCGCTGGAGGCGGCCACACGTCGGCTCGAGGACTGGCTACGCGAGTACGTCGAGCCTACCAGCTAGCACCGGCCCTTACCTGCATCTGCCTGGGGTGGTTGGCCCCGATTGCGCTGGCGGCGGACCATGCTCCATCGGCCGTCGCGATGCGCTCGTCGAGCCAGGCGTACCGGCGTAGTAGCTACTTGCGCCGCGAACGGTCGGCAGGCGCGGCCGCCGGCGCCCACGGCCGCCGCAAGGTACGCTCGTGGAGGGCAAGGAACGGACAAGGAGCGTCATCATGCAACGGCTACCTGGACGAGTCGCGATTGTCACCGGTGGGGCGCAGGGCATCGGCGGCGCCATCGCGCGGCGCCTGGCCGAAGAAGGCGCCAGGGTCCTCATCGCCGACATCGACCTGGACGCGGCCACCCAGAATGTAGGCCGCATCCGCGACGCCGGCGGGACGGCGGAGGCCATGTACGCCGACGTCGGCACGCACGACGGCAACCGCGCCATGGTCGAAGAGGCCGTCTCCCGCTGGGGGCGGCTGGACATCCTGGTCAACAACGCCTACGCCCCGCTGGCCGGCGAAGGGCGCGGGGGCGCGGTGGAGGTCAGCGAGGAGGCCTGGGATCGCGGCCTGGCCGTGCTGGTCAAGGCCGCCTTCCTCGCCGCCAAGTACGCCGTGCCCCACATGCAGCAGGCCGGTGGGGGCTCGATCGTCAACATCTCCTCGGTTCACGGTCTGCTTATGGCGCCCGGTGCCCTCGTCTACGAGGCCGGCAAGGCCGCGCTCATCGGCGTGACCCGGCAGCTGGCCTGCGAATACGGGCCGGCCGGCATCCGCGTCAACGCCATCTGCCCCGGCCACATCGTCACCGAGCGGATCCAGGCCCAGATGTGGGACGACAATCCGCTGGGCCTGCGCTTCTTCGAGCAGCAGTACCCCCTCCGCCGCTGCGGCCGGCCGGTGGACATCGCCAACGCCGTCGTCTTCCTCTGCTCGGACGAGGCGTCCTTCATCACCGGCCACGCCCTGGTAGTGGACGGGGGCCTCTCCATCCAGCTCCAGGAGAACCTGGGCGTGCATCTGGCGCACTGGGTCCAGGAGCACCCGGACTTAGACCTGCCGTATTAGCTCCAGGAGCCACCGGTGGGCTGCTAGAGAGCTGCTAGGGATCCATCGCAGATCGTACTCACCGCTCGCCGGTACAGATGACTGAGAGAAGCTGGTCCGTAGCCACGACAGGATCCAAGGTTCGCAAGGTGCGGCTCCTGCCGCTGGCGCGCTACGTTGAGGCGGCGCTGGCGCAGGCGGAGGACGAACGGGACGAGAACGGCGTCGCAATCGCCCGGGTGCCGCGCGCCTTGGGTTTCTTCGCGCAGGGAGACACTGCCGAGGAGGCCCATACCAATCTGCGGAACGTGATCGGGGAAACGTGCTCGTCGCGCTCCCGCTGGAGCTGCCGATCTCGCCAACGGGGGACATCCCAATTGAGCGGAACGAATGCTGACGTGATGACGGCGTTAAGGCGCGCTGCCGGCAGCCAGCTTTCCGCGGCGAGCGTTTACACGTTGCGCGCCGCGATGCTCCGCTGGAACTCCCTCGCCCCTTTGGCCACCCACTGCAGCCAGCTGGTGTAGATGAAGCGCACCCCCATGTCCAGGTAACGCTCCCGGTTCTCATCGGTCGTGGTGGTCCCTGCCACGCGCCCGGCGTCCACGATTTGCTTGATCGCGCGGTCGATCGTCGCCTGCACCTCGGGGTGCGCGGGATTGCCCACGTGGCCCATGGTCTGGGCCAGGTCCATCGGCGCGACGTGGAAGACATCGATGTGCTCGACGGCCAGGATCTCCGCCAGGTTATGAATGGCCTCGATCTCCTCGATCAGCACTACCACCAGCGTCTCCTCGTTCGCCTTGCGAAAGTAGTCGGTCACGCCGTAGGAGCGGCGCCCGCTGTACATGCCGCGGTGGCCGATGGGCCCGAACTTGGCCCCTTCCACCACACGCTGGGCCGCCTCCTTCGTGGACACGTGGGGGACGACGATGCCGCTGGCGCCTCGGTCGAGCGTGCGGGTGATCAGCCACGGCTCGTTGGCGTTGACGCGTACGATGCTCGCCATCCCCCACAGATCGCAGGCACGGGAGAAGTCCCCAATCTCGTCCCAGTCCACGGGGCCGTGCTCGCATTCGATCCACACGCCGTCGAACCCGAACTGGCCGAGGTAGTCCACCATGTCCGCGTTGTGCAGCCCACTGACGACGCCGACAGTCTTGCCTTCACGCAGCTTTCGTCTGATCTGGATCTCTGGCATGGCGTTCCTTTCACCTTCCCGCTCGTTCCCGGCAGCGGCTTCGCCGACTTCCCTGGCCCCTGGTGTAAGCAGAGCGCGCGATGGGATAGCGGGAAACTGTCCCATCTTATCCTGCCGGCCCCGCCTTCGTCCGACCCGCGGCGTGCTGGGCCCCGGACGGGCCATGGATGATCGATGCGGGGCGTTCCCGCGCCGGGCGCCGGCGCCTTCCCTCCGGCGCCGGGGCGTCGGCCAATAGCAAGGCGCCCTCGCGCCGGGCGCCGTGACGGAAGAGGCGGGGGAGGTAGAAGCGGGTACGATCATAGCGTGATCCGCGTCTCCCTGCGGTTCTACGCCGAGCTGAACGACTTCCTGCCGCCCAGGAAGCGACAGGTGACCTACCCCCAGGCGCTGAACGATCACGCGGCGGTCAAGGACGTGATCGAGGCGCAGGGGGTGCCTCACACGGAGGTGGACCTGATCCTGGTCAACGGCGAGTCGGTCGACTTCTCCTACCAGGTACAGGACGGCGACCGGATCAGCGTCTACCCGATGTTCGAGTCGATCGACATCACGCCAGTCCTGCGCGTGCGCCCCCAACCCTTGCGCGAGCCCCGCTTCATTCTGGATACCCACCTGGGCAAGCTGGCGGCGTACCTGCGCATGCTGGGGTTCGATACGCTCTACCGAAACGACTACGACGACGAGACCCTGGCGCGCCTCTCCAGCGCCGAGCAGCGCATCCTGCTCACGCGTGACCGCGGGCTGCTCAAGCGCGCTCGGGTGACCCACGGCTACCACGTGTGGGAGACCAACCCTGAGCGGCAGCTCCTGGAGGTGCTGCGCCGCTTCGACCTCTTCTGCTCGACCGCGCCATTCAGCCGCTGCCTGCGGTGTAACCAGCTCCTGGAGCGGGTGCCTAAGGAAGCCGTTGCGGACCGGCTGCCGGCCAAGACGCGGCGCTACTACCACGAGTTCGGCATGTGCCCCGCCTGCGGCCAGATCTACTGGAAGGGCCCGCACTATCAGCATATGGAGCGCCTGATCGCCCGCCTGGTAGCGCCCGGCAGGCAGCGCCAGGGGTGAGGCGCTGGACCATGGCGAGGTCGCTGGCCATCGCCGCCATGGTGGCGGCGCTGCTCGGAGGCGTGCTGGCCGCCTGGCTCTGGAGCCGCGCCGGCCAGAGCGCTACCCTGCCTGCCGCCGCGCCGGCGCCTCGGAGCCTGGGCGACCTCCCGCCGGCCCTGATCAACGACGTCAAGGTGCCGGTGGAGCGCCTCCAGGGACTGCCCAGGGCCAGGGTGGTGCGGGCCGTGGATGGGGACACCGTGATCGTGCAGACGGATGGGCGAGAGCACCGGCTGCGCCTGATCGGCGTGGATACGCCGGAAAGCGTCGATCCCCGCCGGCCGGTCCAGCCATACGGGAAGGCGGCCGCCGCCTTCACCAGCAACGTCCTGACCGGGCGCACCGTATATCTGGAACTAGATGTCGAGGAGCGCGACCAGTATGGGCGTCTGCTGGCCTACCTCTACCTGGAGGATGGCACCTTCTTTAACGCCCTGCTCCTGCGGGCGGGCTTCGCCCACGTGCTCACGATCCCGCCGAACGTCAAGTACGCTGACCTGTTCCAGGAGATGGCGCGTCGCGCTCGAGCGGAGAGCCGCGGGCTCTGGGCGTTGCCCGCGCGGTGACCCTGGTGCGGTTTCGGATGACCTCTTCGGGATTGCGAGCCCGCGCACCAGGAGAGGCAATGCGATGCCGCCGGCCTGATGGTGCACCAGGGAGGCGCGCCGGCGCGTCAGCGAAGGCGTGACGGCACCGCCGCGGGTAATGTCCTCTCCCCCTGGCCGTCGTTCCCCTTCTCCCGCACGCGGGAGAAGGGCCGGAGGTGAGGTCTGCTCCTCCCTCGCGGCGCGGCCCCGGCCGAAGGGGGTGAGGGCTGCCCTCGCGGTGTGGCACGGCGCTCGCGCACCGGCACCTTGGCTGATGCCCCTGCGCGCTACGCGGGGACTGGCTACTACTCCCACGGCGGCCGGCGCTGGCCGAGGAAGTACGCCTTGATGAAGTCACCGGCGGGGTGGCCAGACTGGTCGATAGCCTGGATCGTGGCGGCGAGGTCGTAATCGACGTAACGCGCCTGGATCTCATACCCCGCGCCGCTGGCCTCCAGCAGCGCATACTTGGCGCGCAGGTCCGGGGCCAGCGGGTTGCTCACACTCCCCAGGTTGACGACCCGAACGCCATCTACCGTGCGGTCCAGGGGCCAGTGGGTATGCCCGACGACAACCAGCTCCGCGTCGCAGCCGGCCAGTATGGCACGCAGGTCATCATCGGTATGAACCGGACGGATGCCATCGCCGGTGTCACGCCCCGGTGACGCATGGACGCCCAGCAGGCGCGTCCCATCGGGCAGGGTCAGGCGCTGCTCAAGGGGCAGGGCGGCCAGCCATGGCAGCCGGCCGCGCGCCGTCAGGTGCCCGTGGGTCCAGGCGAAGATCACCGCCAGATCGATCTGGCGTGCGGCCGAGGAAGGATCGTTACGCAGGTGGCCGAGCGATGGGCCGGGCTCACCCTCCACCAGGGAACGATCCGTGTTCCCGCGGACAAAGCGGGCGTTGGGCAGCGCCGCCAGACGCTCCACCGCGCCCGCCGGGTCGTAGCCGATCGCAGCCAGATCGCCCAGCACCCAGTAGCCGTCGACACCGCCCTGAGCCTCGACGTCGGCCAGGACGGCCTCCAGGGCGATGGGGTTGCCATGCACGTCGGAAAGGAGCGCAAGACGCATGACCGTGTTCTCCCTTGCCCACGAGGATACCTGCGGCCCTTCCCGTCCCACCGGCGGTGCGCACCGGCCCGCCGCCGCCGGCCTTCTCTGGGCTGAGCGGCACCGCGTGATGTCGGACCCTCAGCAGCGGTGCGCACTGGCTGGCCCCAGCCGGGGCCAACGGCTGCATCCCCCGCCGGCGGCCACCTTGACCCGCGCCACGGCGCTGGCATAAGATGCCCTTGGCAGGGTGGGGCGTCCGGCCACAATCGACGGGGTATTAACACCATAAGCAGGCGATGAGAGACAGGCCGTAGCCGGCCTGAGGAGGGAGCGCCAATGCAAGGACACGGGTATGGGCGACCGTGGAGCGTGAGCCGCCGCGCCGTCCTTGGCGGCACGGCCGCGTGGGGGATCGCCGGTGTGCTGGGGGCGTGCGCCGTGCCGGGCGCGCAGCAGGG
This sequence comes from Chloroflexota bacterium, assembly GCA_034437795.1. Taxonomy (GTDB): domain Bacteria; phylum Chloroflexota; class UBA11872; order UBA12225; family UBA12225; genus DAOTTI01. The sequence continues at coordinate 29,846 of DAOTTI010000182.1, forward strand.
CCCGCAGGCGCGCCTGCGAGGGCTCACCGCGACCATCCGTTACCTCCACTGGTGGCCATCGATCACGCGCTTCGGGGCATTCGACGCCTGGCGGGAAGCCTTCAGGGAGGAGTGGCCAAATGCCGACGTGGTGATGGAGGAGATCACCCTCGGCGATTTCAATACGAAGTTCCAGGTGATGCTGTCATCCGGCACCGCGCCAGACGTTGTGCTGCAGAACTCGCACGCCCAGACGCGCTGGTATGACGCCGGGGCACACCTGGATATGGGGCCCATGCTGGCCCGTGACAAGATCAACCTGCGCCGCGATTATGCGCTGATGGGGACGGAGATCTGGTGCGAGAAGACCTACGCGCTCCCCGTCCACGCCGACCCGAACGCCGTGTTCTACAACAAGACCCTCCTCCAGCAGGCGGGGATCAAGGATCCATGGGCGGACGGCAAGGGCGAGTGGACGATTGACGACATGGTGGCAATGGCCAGGCGCGTGTCACAGGACCTGGACCGCGACGGCGCACTGGATCAGGGCGGGATCTGGATGGGGTATGGCCGGACCTCGTTCATTGGCCAGATCGCGTGGACGCTCGGTGGGGACGTCGCGGACTTCCAGCAGATGCGGTACATCCTGGACTCGCCCATCTCTCTGCGGGCGCACCAGATGTTCTACGACTGGGTGGTGAAGGATCGCATCGCGCTCAAGGACGCCGATGCCAGCCGCCTGGCGCAGGGGGCCCCGGGGCGCGACGCCTTCAGCGCCGGCAAGGTCGCCTTCCGCATGCGCGCCGTGCCGGACGTGGCCACGTACCGGGAGGTGATCAAGGACGAGTTCGAATGGGACATTCTGCCCTTCCCGGGGCTCGACGCTCAGCGCCCCGGCGTGCCGCTGGTGGCGGGAGACCCTAATAGCGTGGTCAAGGACATCAAGGAGCCGGAGCTGGCCTACCAGTTCGCCAAGCTGATCGCTACGTCCCGCGGCCAGGAGATCGTGGCCCAGCGCCTCTCGTTGCCCGCGCTCAAGTCCAAGCAGGAGCTCTACATCAAGCGGTTTACGCCGCCGGCGCACGTCAAGGTCTTCCAGGACGTGTACTCGCGCCCCTACGGCATCCACTTCCGCCACCATTACACCAACGACGCCTGGGCGATCTATGCCCGCTCCATGAGTATGATCCTGGCCGGGGAGGCGCCGCTGGTGGGAGGCCTCCAGGAGGCCAACCGCTTGATGAATGAGACCATCAAGTACGGCGACTGCCAGCCCTACAAGGGCATCACCCACCCCATCCGCCCGCGGTAGCAACCGGCAGCGTGCTGCCTCTCCCTTTGGGAGCGAGCCACGGTGACGGCTCCTGTGGTGCCCTCACCCTGTGGGAGAGGGTGAGGGCTCCTTCTTCGCTACTCGCTACTCGCCACTCCCGACTGGGCGAGGGCTCCGCCGATGACGAATGGGGTTAGCCGGCGGGTCCGGCGCTGCGGCTGGACGGGCTGCCGCCGGCCGGTGAGGCCGCCGTGGCGCGCCGCCGAGCCGCCTGGACCGCGGCGTCGATGACCGCGCTCATCGTGGCGAAGGCCAGGGCTTCAGCGCACTCTGGCGGAAACCGGCGCTGCCGGTCTTCTCGGGGGATCTGGGCGGTATAGCTGGCGAAGCTGGCGAGGCGCCTGGCCGCCTCGTCCGCGGCCGCCTGGGCGAGCGGGACCCGATGCTCGGCCAGGAAGGCCGCCGCCAGGTCGTCGCCGGCCGCCCGCAGCTCAGCGCTACGGCGATCGACGGCCCTCACAGCAGGAGTGACCAGCTTGAGGCTCAGCTTGCGTTGCAGCGAGACCGCCTCATTCACGTGCACAGCTTAGCACGTGGCCGGCACACTGCCGCCGGCGCCTGGCCCGATGGGCCTGGACCACGGCTGGTAACGGCGCGCGCAGCCAGGTCACGCTGATTGAGCGCACCTGCCGGACCTGGTTGGACACGGGCGCCGGCGCTCTGGGAACGGTTCTTGCAGCGAGTTCACAAGCACGTGCAGGAACCCGATGCGTACCAGGCGTGAGCCGAACCTCGCCCGCGACCGCCACCCAGGCAGACGTGCCTGCGTGCAGTGCGGCAGGCCGGTTGGCAAGCACCAGGGCGGCTCCGACCTCTGCCGTGTGTGCGCCACGCGCGCCTCGCTGGAACGGCTGTTCCGCACCCGTGAGCCGGCCACCGCCCCGCCAGCGCGTTCGCCAGAGGCTGGGGACGAGGACGGGCGCCTCCCGGCGGCCGCGTAGCGCCACAACGACACGTCGATGCGGCCGCGTGCGGCAGTGGCGTGATCTGCAACTGTCGTTGTGGTCGTCGCAGCACCGGCGCGCCTGCCGCGGCCCGGCGGTGATGCGTGCCCCGCCGGGCCCGCCTGCCAGGCCGATGCCGTTGCGCCTGCTGCTATCCGGCCATGAGGCGCGGGCGCCGGGCGCAGTCGAGGCCGCGCCCCGGCGCCTTCCGGCCACGCTGTCTTGCCTCACGTTGCCGCCGGTGAGGCGCGGTCGAGGCCGCTGCCCGCTACCATAGGGGTGCAGCTAAGGTGGCCCTGAGGATCGTGGCGGCACTGGCAGCGCTGGGCGCCGTGGTCCTGGTGCTGGCCCTTATGGAGGCGCGCTTCATCTATTTCCCCTCGCGGCGGCTCGTGGCCGGACCCGAGCAGTACGGCCTGCGGTCCGACGAGCTGTGGCTGACGGCGGACGACGGCGTACGACTGCACGGCTGGTGGCTCCATGGCCAGGGGCAGCGGGTACTCATCTGGTTTCACGGCAATGCCGGCAACATCAGCCACCGGCTGGAGAACGCCAGGCGCTTCATCGACTGGTTCGGGGTCGACGTCCTGCTGGTCGACTACCGCGGCTACGGGCGGAGCGAAGGCAGCCCAGGTGAGGCCGGCCTCTATGCCGACGCCCGCGCCATGTATGACGCGGCTGCCGGGCGCGGCTTCCGGCCGGAGCAGATCGTACTCCTCGGCCGCTCACTGGGCACTGCCGTCGCTGCCGATCTCGCCATCAAGCGTCCCTGCGCCGGGGCGGTGCTGGAAACTCCCTTCCTGTCCGTGCCGGCGCTGGCGCGGGTACACTATCCCTTCGTCCCCGCCTTCCTCATCCGCACGCGCTTCGACACCGCGAGCAAGATCGGCCGGCTGGCGGTCCCCAAGCTGATTGTCCAGGCCGAGCGGGACGAGATCATGCCGCCGGAGCATGCCAGGCGGCTGTTCGAGCTGGCGCCCGAGCCGAAGTGGTTCTACGTGCTCCGGGGCGCTCACCACAACGACATCTACCAGACCGTCGATCCCGGTTACGTGGCGGCCTGGCGTAGCTTCCTAGAGGAGGCAGGCAGGGCAGCGTGAGCGGGGCAGCGTACCGTCGGTCCAGGCGAGCATTGACCCTGGCTGGTCGGGCGACCTGGGCCGGCCGCGCCTGGCGTGCTGGGGCCGAGCGCCGCGTCGCCGGCATCGCCGCGGGGTTGGGGGCGGCGGCCATCTGGGGCGGGATGTACGTGGCCAGTAAATACGTGCTGCACTATGTCCCGCCGCTGACCTTGGTCCTGTGCCGGCTCGTGATCGGTACCGCTGCGCTGGGCCTGCTCATGGCCGCCACACGCGCGCCACTCGTGCGCCGGCAGGACCTCCCCCTGATGGCGCTGCTTGGGTTCGTCGGGCTATTCGTCTCCATGGTCGCGCAGTTCGCCGGGACGAGGCTTTCCACTGCGGCCGGTGGGGCGCTCATCACCAGCGCCACGCCAGCCTTCATGCTGCTCTTCGGCTGGCCGCTGCTGGGCGAACGCCCCACGTGGCTGCGGGTGGGGAGCCTGGCGCTGGCCACTGCCGGCGTGGCCATTGTGGCGCTCGACCCGGCCGCGGCGCGCGAGCTCGCATCCGGTGACACCGCAGCCAACGGGCCGTGGCCCGTCGTACCGGGCGCGCCGGACAGGGTGGTGGCCGGCAACATCCTGCTGGTGGTGGCGGCCATCACGTGGGCCCTCTATTCGGTACTGGCCCGCATCGCGAACCGCCGCTATCCGGTGCTGGTCACCACCTGCTACGCCACCGGCTTTGGCGCGCTCTTCACCGGCTCGCTCGTGCCACTGGAGCTGGCGGCGCAGCCGCTGGCGCAGCCCTTGCCCCCTATGGCCTGGCTGGGCCTGCTGTACCTGGGCCTCGTCTCCACGGCCGGCGCCTTCTACCTGTGGAACAAGTCCATCGAGCTGCTGGGCGTGGGGGTGCCCTCCATCCTGTTTTTCGCCCAGCCGGTCGTCGGCGGGGCGCTGGGCGCCCTGCTGCTCGGCGAGCGCCTGGGGGCATCCTTCTATCTGGGGGGAGCGCTGATTGCCCTGGCCGTCGCCTTGACCGCGCGGGAAGCGTGAAGGCGGCTGCCGCGCAGGCCGCGCCTTCTGGCATGCGAGCGCAACCAGCTATTTGGGACGCGCCCAGTTGCGGCCCCTCTCCCATAGGGAGAGGACGAGGCTGACGGCTCCTCTAGTGCACCATCAGGCTAGCGACCTGGCATGGCTTTCCCTGGTGCGCGGGCTGGCATTCCCGAAGAGGTTGCCTGCGACAGCACTAGTGTGAGATCAGGCGGCCTTGATACCAGTATCTCGGACAGGGCGCGCCCGTACATGGCTCCCAGTACCGAACGCGCGGAACGCAGGCGCCTCGCTGCCCCGCACTGTACGTCAAGCCTGGGGCGCTGATCAAATCGTCCCGTTTACCTTGCGCCAGCGCGGCGCACCTGCATCTACAGCCAAAGGCTCCTTGCCGGCGGGTGCTGCCCGGCGTACGGTACACCTATAAGGCAAGGAGGAGGCGTGCCATGGCGATGCCCGTCTTTAGACGCCGGATGGCACGGCGGCAGGCGATATTCTGGGCAAGTACGATCCTGGGGAGCACGGCCGCCGGAGCGGCCGTCCTGGCCGGCTGCGGCCGCGCTGGCGATGGGACAGGGGCCAGCGGGACGCAGGCGGCGCCGGTCGAGCTACGCTTGCACGGTGGGAGCGGCGGCGCGGAGGGCGAATACTGGCCGAAGGTAGTAGAAGGCTTCAACCAGCGCCAGTCGCGGGCCCGCGCCGTCTTCGAGCCGTGGCCGGCCGGACAATCGCCCCTCACGCTCGGGGCAGCGGGCTCCCTGGGCGATGTCATGCGCCTGGTGGCGTTCAGCACCTACTCCCAGGTGGCGGCCAAGGGGTTCCTGAAGGACCTGGCACCTCTCATCGCCAAGGACCGCTACGATCTGAAGCCGTTCTACGCGGCGGCGCTGGACACCCTCAAGTTCCGCGGGAAGCAGTTCGGGCTGCCCCACATCGCCCACCCCGGCTTCTGCGGCCAATTCATTAATCTGGAGGCGCTCAAGCAGGCCGGCTTACCCGAGCCGAATGAGGCCACCTGGACCCTGGCCGACCTCCAGCGCATCGCCAGGCAGCTGAGCGCGGCAGGGCGGGACGCCGGTGAGCAGTGGGGCATGTGGCCGGCGACGAACGTGCAGCACGTCACCGTGGCGGCGCGGGCGCACGGCGGCAATACCCTGGACAAGGACGGTAAGCGCTCGCTCATCGGTGAGCCGGCCAGCGCGCAGGGGG
>DAOTTI010000183.1:0-18352 GCA_034437795.1 Chloroflexota bacterium
GCGCCGGAGGTGGCCGTGGCGCCGGAGCGGCCCGTGCCGGCTGCGCCGGCCGTCGCCCCGTCTCCGGCTCCCGCGCCGCCTGCGCCCCCGCCGACCCCTGCTCCCGTAGCCGGTCTGCCCGAGGGCGCCCCGCCCGACGAGGAGGTCATTCCGGCGTCGCCCCTGCGGCGGGCCATTGCCGAGCACATGGTGCGCAGCGTCACCACCGCGCCTCACGCCTGGACGTACGTCGAGGTTGACGTCTCGGGGATCGTGCGCTGGCGGGAGCAGATCCGGGACGAGTTCCGCCGGCGCGAAGGCTTCGACCTCACCTACGTCCCGTTCGTCGCCAAGGCCCTGGTCGAGACGCTGCGGGAGCATCCCTATCTCAACAGCACCTGGCGAGACGGGCAGATCGTCCTGAAGAAGCGCATTCACCTGGGCGTAGCCGTGGCGCTGGAGGACGGGCTGCTCGTCCCCGTCATCAAGAATGCGGACGAGAAGAGCATCGCCGGCCTGGCCCGCGCCCTGCACGACCTGGTGACGCGGGCCCGCGCCGGCAAGCTCACTGTGGATGACGTGCAAGGGGGCACCTTCACCCTCAACAACACGGGCGCCCTGGGGTCGATCCTCTCCATGCCGATCATCAACCAGCCCCAGGCGGCCATCCTGACCATGGAGGCCATCACCAAGCGGGTGGTGGTCACACCGAACGACGCCATCGCCATCCGGCCCATGCTCAACCTGTGCATCAGCTTCGACCACCGCGTCTGCGATGGGCTGCAGGTGGGCCGCTTCATGCAGAGCTTGAAGCAGCGGCTGGAGGCGATGGGCCCGCACCAATCCGTGTACTGACGGCTGCGCTCATCCTTCGCTGGTTCGCGTCCGCCTGGAAAGCGGCGCGGCGGGGCAGCGATCGCGCCATCCATGTGCTGACGGCTGTTATTATCCCTCCCAGATGGCGCAGACCCTGATCCCTGTCGAGTCGATCAAGCTGCACCGGCGCCCAACGGAGATCCCGATCGAGAAGAAGCCGGAGTGGCTCAAGGTACGCGCCACGCTCGGCCCCAACTACCTCGAGCTCAAGGAGCTGAAGCGCGGCCTCAGCCTGCACACCATCTGCGAAGAGGCCCGCTGCCCCAACATCTTCGAGTGCTGGGAGAACCGCACGGCCACCTTCCTGATCCTGGGGCGCATCTGCACGCGCGCCTGCCGCTTCTGCGCCGTGGAGACGGGCCGGCCGGGCGACGTCGACCTGGAGGAGCCGCAGCGGGTGGCCCAGGCCATCAAGCAGCTGCGGCTGCGCCACGCGGTGATCACCTCCGTGGCCCGCGATGACCTGGCCGACGGGGGCGCCTGCGTCTTTGCTGACACGATCAGGGCCATCCGGCGGGAGGTCCCAGGCTGCACTGTGGAGGTGCTGATCCCCGACCTGCAAGGCTCCGAGGCGGCGCTGCGCCTGATCATCGACGCCGCGCCGGACGTCCTCAACCACAACGTGGAGACGGTGGCGCGCCTGCAACGCAAGGTCCGGGCCAAGGCCTTCTACGAGCGCTCATTGTGGGTGCTGCGGCGCGCCAAGGAGCTTGCGCCCTCGCTGGTGACCAAGAGCGGCATGATGCTCGGCGTCGGGGAGGAGTGGGACGAGATCCTGGCCACGATGCGCGACCTGCGGGCGATCGACGTCGACGTTCTGACCATCGGGCAGTACCTGCGCCCCAGCCTCAGGCACCTGCCGGTGGTGCGCTTCGTTCCACCGGAGGAATTTGCCGCGCTCAAGCGGATTGGCCTGGAGATGGGCTTCCGCCACGTGGAATCCGGCCCGCTGGTGCGCAGCTCCTACCACGCCCACAAGCACGTCCAGCCTGTGTCTACCTTCAATGCCCAGCCCGGAAGGGCGTAGTCCACACCCACCCGCCCAGCCGTCAAGTGCGGTAGCTGTGGCGCTGCCTGCCACGGGAGGCAATCCGGAGCGTGCCATGGCTGTGAGCGCGACGCCGCCAGTCGAGCTACGCCGGCTGCGCCAGGCCCCCTACGCCGAGACGTGGGAGTGGCAGCGGCAACGCGCGGCCGCTGTCGCGGCCGGCGCCGCGCCGGAGGTCCTGCTCCTGGTGGAGCACCCGCCGGTCTACACCCTCGGCCGGCGTGCCGACCCCGCGCACCTCCTCCAGCCCGAAGCGGCGCTGCGGGCGGCGGGGGCCGAGGTCCACTGGATCGACCGCGGCGGGGACGTGACCTGGCACGGCCCCGGGCAGCTCGTCGGCTACCCGATCCTCGATCTCAGCCGGCGCGGGCGCGACCTGCACGCCTATGTCGCCACGCTCGAAGACGTCCTGATCGACGTCGCTGGCGCGTACGGGGTCCAGGCCACGCGCCGGCCGGGGATGACGGGAGTCTGGGCCGGCCACGAGAAGCTGGCCGCGATTGGCATCAAGGTGGCGCGGGGCTGGGTCAGCTATCACGGCTTCGCCTTAAACGTCGATCCCGACCTGCGCTGGTTCGAACGGATCGTCCCCTGCGGCCTGCACGGGTGCGGGGTCACGTCGCTGGCCCGCCTGCTGGGCTCCGCCCCCGAGATGGACGAGGTCGCCGAGCGCGTGGCCTGCGCCTTCGAGCGCCGCTTCGGCGTCACCCTGGCCGCTGCCGAGCCTCGAAGCGTGGCGTCGCTGACCCAGGCCTACGAGATGCACCATCGCATCGGCGTCACCCTGGCCGCTGCCGAGCCTCGAAGCGTGGCATCCGGCGACTGAGGCCGACGCTGGCGGTCAACGCCGGCCGCAAAGGAAAGCGCCGCTGGCACGCCGGATCGGGCCGCGCTGCGGGCCCTGGTGCGAGCGTCAACACTGGCCGAGAAGGAAGGCGCCGGTGGCACCGCGAGCCGCGATCAGCGAACCGGCATGACTCCTTTGCCACCGGCCTGAGCGCCTGGCCGAGGAGCGCCCGGGGTGCAGCGAATGGATCGCTCGTACGCTCGTACGGCGTACAATCCGTCTATGCTGGCCGCCGCGCCGATCACGTGGGGCGTTTGCGAGCTCCCCGGCTGGGGAGAGGTCCTGCCATACGGCCGCGTGCTGGACGAGATGGCGGCGCTTGGCTTCCAGGGAACAGAGCTGGGGCCGCCCGGCTACCTGCCATCAGACCCGGCCGTGCTTCGCCGGGAGCTGGGCCGGCGCGGCCTGGCCCTGGTCGGCGCGTTCTGTCCCGTCACCTTACATCGGCTGGAAGGCGCCGAGGAGAGCCTGCGTCAGGCGATGGACCTCGCCCGCCTGCTGGCGGACCTGGCCTGCCCCTTCCTGGTCGCCGCCGATGCCGGCGACGCCTGCCGGCGCGAGATCGCCGGCCGCGTCAGGCCAGAAGACGGGCTGAAGGACGAGCACTGGCGCCGGCTGGGCGATGGGCTGGCCGAGCTGGCCCGCCGCTGCGCTCCTCTCGGGGTGCGGGTCGTCTTCCATCCGCATGCCGGCACCTACGTGGAGACCGAGGCCGAGGTTGAGCGCCTGCTGGCCGCCACGCCGCCCGACGCCGTCGGCCTGTGCCTCGATACCGGCCACCTTGCCTACGGCGGCGCCGATCCCGTGGCCCTCTGCCGCCGCCACGCCGGCCGCGTCTGGCACGTCCACGCCAAGGACGTCCATGGCGAGGTGCTGGAGCGCGTCCGCCGGGAAGGGATCGACTACGCCACCGCGGTAGGCGAGGGGATCTTCGCCCCGCTGGGAGATGGCATCGTCGACTTCGCGGGTCTGGTGGCCGCCCTGAAGCAGGCAGGCTACCACGGATGGTACGTCCTGGAGCAGGACGTTCGCCTGGGCCCGCCCTGGCCACCACAGGACCCGCGCCAGAACGCGCAGCGCAGTGCGGCGTACTTAAGGAAGCTGCTCGAACAACAGGCAAGTGATGCAGGCCAAAGGAGGGCGCCATGAAGACCAGACGCATGACTGTGGCCCAGGCCATCGTCCGGTTCCTGGCCCAGCAGTACACCGAGCGTGATGGGGTCGAGCGCCGGTTCATACGGGGCATATGGGGCATCTTCGGCCACGGCAACGTCGCGGGGCTGGGGCAGGCCCTGGCCGAGATCCCGGAGAGCGAGGGCCTGCGCTATTACCGGCCCCAGAATGAGCAGGCCATGGTCCACCTCGCCGCCGCCTTCGCCAAGCACTGCAACCGCCTGGCCACCTTCGCCTGCACTACCTCCATCGGCCCCGGGGCGACGAACATGCTCACCGCGGCCGCCGGCGCGACGATCAACCGGCTGCCGGTCCTGCTCCTGCCCAGCGACTATTTCGCCAACCGGATCCCGGACCCCGTACTGCAGCAGCTCGAGCACCCGCGCGAGCGCGACGCCAGCGTCAATGACGCCTTCCGCCCCGTCTCGGTCTACTTCGACCGCATCTATCGCCCCGAGCAGCTCCTGAGCAGCCTGCCGGAAGCGCTGCGCGTCCTGACTGATCCGGCCGAGACCGGGGCGGCCACGCTCGCCCTTCCGGAGGACGTGCAGGCCGAGGCCTTTGACTTTCCGGCCAGCTTCTTCGACCGGCGGGTCTGGCACGTCCGCCGCCCGCCGCCGGAGCCGGAGCTGCTCGACCAGGCGGTGGGCCTCATCCGCGCCTCCACGCGGCCCCTGGTCATCGCCGGCGGCGGCGCCATCTACGCCGAAGCGACCGCCGAATTGCGCGCCTTTGCCGAACGGCTCGGCATTCCGGTGGCCGAGACCCAGGCCGGGAAGGGAGCGCTGCCGTGGAACCACCCCCTGAATGCCGGCCCCGTCGGCGCCAATGGTGGCCTGGCGGCCAACCGGCTGGCCCGTGACGCCGACCTGATCATTGCCGTGGGGACCCGCCTGGGCGACTTCGTCACCGCTTCCAAGAGCGCCTTCCGCCACCCCGAGGTGCGCTTCCTGGGCGTAAACCTCGTCCCGCTGGACGCGCACAAGCTGCGCGCCCTCCCGCTGGTCGCCGACGCCAAGCGCGCCCTGGCGGCCCTGCTCCAGGCGCTCTCGGCCGCCGGCTACCGCACCGCCGCGGCCTACCAAGAGGAGGTGAGCCGGCTCAAGGCCGAATGGGATGCGGTGGTGGACGACCTGCGAGCGGTCAAGGACCCTAGCTGCCTGGCGCAGTCTGAGGTGATCGGCCTCGTCAACGAGGCCGCCGGCGGTGACGGGGTCGTCGTCTGCGCGGCGGGGAGCATGCCGGGCGACCTGCTCAAGCTGTGGCGTCCCGAGGACCCTAAGGCCTACCACCTGGAGTACGGCTATTCAACCATGGGGTATGAGATCCCCGGCGGGCTGGGCGTCAAGCTGGCCGATCCTGACCGGCGGGTCTTCGTTATGATCGGCGACGGCAGCTATCTGATGATGAACTCGGAGATCGTCACCGCCGTCCAGGAAGGGATCAACGTCACCGTCGTGCTCGTGGACAACCACGGCTTTCAGAGCATCCATGGCCTCCAGCGATCGGTCGGCTCGCCCAGCTTCGGCAACGAGCTGCGCTACCGTGACCCGCGCACCGGCCACCTGACCGGCGAATACGTCCCCATCGACTTCGTGAAGCACGCCGAGGCGATGGGCGCCCGCGCCATCTACGCCCCTAGCGCCGACGTCCTCCGCGCCGCCCTGCGCCGCGCGGCGGAGAGCGACCGGATTACAGTGGTGGTGGTGCCAGTCGATCCGGAGCGGCGCGTGCCCGGCTTTGAGGGCTGGTGGGACGTGCCAGTGGCCGAGGTGGCGGCGCAGGAGCCGGTCATCAGCGCGCGCGGGGCGTACCTGGAGGCCAGGCGCCACCAGCGCGTCTTCGCCTAACCCCAATTCCTGTGGAACTAGCCACCCTTTCCAGCCCTCGCTGGCGCCCCACAGGGGCATAGCCGGTTGTTCATGAGCGGGGCCCTCACCCTGGCCCTCTTCCTATGGGAGAGAGGGCTCGTCGCTCTCCCAAAAGGAGAGCCCACGCTTCGCTGGCCTTAAAGGATCCAGGCTAGCTCATTGCTGGCTGTGCCGCGTGTCCATGCGGAAGGTCACCGAGTACCGTGCCTGGTCCACCGGCCCGGCCACGGCGTGAAAGGGGCGGCCGTTCGGGACTCCGGCCAGATGTGGGCCGCGGAGCAGCACCAGGCTCCCGGGCCCTGCCTCCCAGGTGTGCACCGGCGGCCCAGACCGCGTGTGGCTGATGGAGAAGGTCGCGCTCCCGGCAGAGGTGAACACCGCCACCAGGTATGCGAAGCGCTTGCCATCAAGATGCGAGCTAATGCCCAGGCTGCCGGGACGGTACCGCTGCACGTAGGCGACGTTGGGCGCATATCGGTCGAGCCCCCCGATGCCGCGCCCGCTGGCGCGAACCACCTCGGTGAACGCGCGGCAGAGGGCGGCAACGCAGGGGTACGCCGGACCGGCCGGCGCGGACCCGCCGTGGGCGCCAGCGCACGGATCGGGAATGACGTAGACCTCCGTCTCCTGGCGGACCGGGCCGATCGCTTCCGGCACCGGCTCGAAGGGACCCTGCTCGACCTCTTGCTGTAGCTGCCGGCGGAAGGGGTCGGTCAGCGCCTGCCCCACAAACGCCGCACCGGCCTGGGCCACCGTCTGCAATGCAGTGGCCAGATTGAGCCCCGGCACGAAGATGCGCTGCGCCATATGCCGGCGTTCATCCTGCGAGACCATACAGCTCGGAAGCGTTGTCGTGCAGCAGGCGGCGCGCCACCCAGCGCGCCTCTCCTTCGGGCAGCCACGACAGGGCCTCGGCCAGAGCGCGGCGGGCGGCGCGGGCGGCCAGCCAGAACCATTCGGGAATGCCCCACGCGTCAGACCCATAGAGAATCTTGGTCACCGGGGCCAGGGCCAGGAGCTGCTCCAGCACCCGCGTCAGGCCCGGCCCGGCCAGGAGCGGTGCTGCCAGCGAGATGTCCACGTAGACCTGAGGGTAGACGCTGGCCAGGTACGCCGCCTCGCGCGCATACGGATAGGCGGCGTGGAGCAGCACGATCGGGCCCGTGGAGAGCGCGCCCCGCTCCAGGGCCGGACGCAGGTGCAGCGGGTTGGCCAGGCGCAGGTCCAGATCGCGGTCGCCGAAGCCGGTGTGTAGCTGCACCGGCAAGCCATGGGCGGCCGCCCATTCGGTGGCCGCGGCGATGGCGTCGTCGAGGAGCGCCTTGGCCGCCAGGCGCCCGGGTCTTCCGCCCCAGGCGGCGCGAACCTCGGCCAGCGCCCGCTCGACCTCGCGCGCATCCGGGGCGTCGATCGCCAGCCCCGAGCGATAGGCGATGATGCTCTTCACCGCGACAAGCCCCGGGCGCGCCGCGTCAAGCTCGCGCAGCAGCGCCTCCTTCAAGGCCGCCGGCGTGTCGCAGGCGGGGACCAGCTCCTCGACCAGGGGCTCGAGACGCAGCACGCGCCGCGTCGTGACGCCGCTTATTGCCCCCATCTCCGCCGGGGTGAGCGCGCCGGTTGGTGGATAGCCGTCGTCGAGCAGGACGGCCTCGACGCGCGCGTCAGCGAAGAGCCGGCGGAGGTAGGCGTCAAAGCCGGTTGAGATGAGCAACTCGCGCGCACGGATGACGGCGTCCTCGGTCGCATCGCAGCCCAGGAATGCCGCTAGCTCGCGCAGGGCGTGGCGATAGAAGAGCGTGTGTGGCGCATGGCGGGCGATCGTCTCGGGGTCGCCGGCCTCGGTGAAGTAGCGCACGAACGGCTCGCGCGCGGCCGCCGGGGGTAGCACCGGATGGGCGTGGCCGTCGATCAGGGGGAGGTCGTCGAACATGCGACTGGTTGACGCCCGATCAGTACTGGTTGCTACCCGACCAGTCCCGGCGGTCAATACCGCCGGAAGTAGGTGGCGATCTCGTCCTCGATGGACACGCCGGCCAAGTCCTCCCACTCGGCCCGGCGCACCGCGATGAACTCGCGCGCCAGCGATGGGCCCAGGGCTTCCAGGAGCACTTCGTCGCGCTCCAGCTCGGCCAGGGCCTGCTCGAGCGAGGTCGGGTAGCGCCGGATGTGGCGCTGCCGGCGCTCCTCTTCAGAGAGGGTGTGCGGGTTCACGTCCAGCGGCTGGCCGGGGTCCAGGCCGCGCTGGATGCCATCCAGGCCGGCGGCCACGAGCGCGCCCAGGGCGAGATAGGGGTTGGCGCTCCCGTCCACCGCCTTGATCTCGATGTTCGTGCTTTCCTCGATGCGGCCTTTGAACGGCGAGGCCACGCGGATGGCCGCCTCGCGGTTGTCCGGGCCCCAGCAGGTGTAGGCGGAGCTCCACATGTTGGGGGCCAGCCGGCGGTAGGAGTTGACGCTCGGGCAGGTGATGGCCAGGAGCGCCGGCAGGTGGGCCAGGACGCCGGCGATGAACTGGCACCCCAGAGCGGAGAGGCCCAGCCGGCCGGACGGGTAGTACATGATGTTGCGGCCGTCGCGCCACAGGCTGAGGTGGACGTGGCAGCCGCTGCCCGCCTGGTCGGGGAAGGGCTTGGGCGCAAACGTCGGCACCAGGCCGTGCTTGAGCGCCACGCCTCGGACGGTCTCGCGCACCGCGATCTGCCGGTCGGCGGCGGCCGGCAGCGGGGCGTGCTGGATGGAGAGCTCCTGCTGGCCCGGGCCCAGCTCCGGGTAGTACTGGCGGGGCTGCAGGCCCTGGCGATCCAGCGCGTCTAGGATCTCGCCAATCACCGCGCCGGCCCGGTCCATCCCGTCCGAGCTAAAGCAGAGGCTGTCGTCGGCCGGTACGAAGCGCTCGCCGGCCTGGCGGCTGAGATAGAACTCGTGCTCGAACCCCGCCCGCACCGTGAGCCCCTGCTCGGCGGCGCGGGCGGCCATGCGCTTCAAGAAGGAGCGTGGGCAGTTCTCCCATGGCCGGCCGTCTAGCGTGACCATGTCGCAGAGCAGCCGCGCCTCGCCGGGGGCGTAGGGCAGCACGGCAAAGGTGTCAGGGTCCGGCACCAGGCGCACCTCGCCGACGGGGCCGAGGGCGGTACCGGGCGCCAGGTGCTCGGTGAGGCAGAACCCCTGCATCGCCACCGTCAGACCGATCCCCGCCTCCAGGAAGTCGGCCAACGCCCCGGCGTGCGCCGCCTTGCCGCGCACCACGTTGGCGTTGTCGCAGTACAGAAAGCGCACCAGGCGCACGTTCTCGGCGCGCACCCGCGCCAGCACCTCGTCACGGTTCATGCTGCACGCTCCCTTCACCTGGCCCCGCGCGGTGGGGCCCCGCAGACCACGCGGCGCCTGCCCGCGCCCGCCAGCGACTCAGACCGCGCCGGGTGGGCGCAACACGTCCGGATCAGCCGCCCCCCTCGGCCCCCCTGCCCCGACGCGGGGACGCGGAGACGCGGGGAGCAGCCTTCACCTCCTTCGGCCGGGGCCACGCCGGGGGAGGACAGCCCTCGCCCCCCTTTGGTCGCGTCCGCGTCGCACCCCCGCTCCACTCCACCCCACCGTGCGGCTTGGCCGCGCCCGCCCTTCTCCCGCACGCGGGAGAGGGGAGCAGCCCTCACCCCCTTCGGTCGCGCGCGATCCGGCATGTTGCGCACGCCCGACCATGCCCCAATAGTAGCCGCTGGCGCGCGACCGGCATAGAATGGAGACATGTAAGGAGGTGCCGCGATGGCGATGGACTGCAAGCAGCGCTTGGAGAGCTACCTGCGCGAGCAGCGGGTGCCGTTTCAGGTCCAGCACCATCCCCTGGTCTACACGGCGCAGGAGGTGGCCGCAGTCGAGCACGTGCCTGGCCGGCTGGTAGCGAAGGTGGTGGTGGTCATTGCCGACGGGAAGCCGGTGATGCTGGCCCTCCCTGCCCCCTACCGCGTGGACCTGGATCGGGTCCAGGCGCTGCTGGGCGCGCGGGAGGCGCGGCTGGCGCGCGAGGAAGAGTTCCTCACCCTCTTCCCCGATTGCGAGGTGGGCGCCATGCCTCCCTTCGGCAACCTGTATCAGATACCGGTCTACGTGGATACGGCCCTGGCCCAGGATGAGACCATCATCTTCCAGGCCGGCACCCACACCGATACGATGAGCCTGAAGTACGCCGACTTCGCGCGGCTGGTCCAGCCCACGGTGGCCACGTTCGCCTACCAGCCCACGGCCACCCGTCCGGCGGCGTAAGCGCCGTCACTTGCGTGTGCATCCAGCCTGCTCCTGGCGCCCCAATTCGGCAGGCAATAATGGAGAGGCGCCGGATGGGTCGGCTGCTTCAAGAGGCGGAGCCCTCAGCCTGACCCTCTCTCAGAGGGAGAGGGAACCGACCTCGCATGCGGCGCCGTCAGCCTCTCCCACAGGGAGAGGGAACGCTTCGCTGGCCGTGAATGGTCCAGGCTAGGAGCGCGGGGCCTACTCTTCGGGTGGGAGCCGGTCAGAGGGTGGTCTCGACGATGAAGCGGCGCGTCTCGATCCCGCCGCGGAAGCTCCCGGCCGCTCTGCTGTAGGCCAGCTCGATGAAGAAACGCCAGCGCGTGCCGTCGGCGTTCATGAACTCCCGCACCGGCCCCAGGTTGACGGCCCCGTGCTCGACGGGGGCCATGTCCTTCGGCTTGAGGTCGATGATCTCACCGATCTCCCCTTCCTCAAGCCCGTCCAGGCGCATCCCCAGGGCCTCCACGACGGAAGTCCGCTCCATCAGGTCATCCGGCAGGAGATGGTAGAGGTGCAGCTCCCCCGTGGTACGGAAGTACTCCAGGGCCGGCGTCTTGGCCAAGCCCACGGTCAGCTCGCGGTACTTCTTGGGCTCCACCCGCTCGGCGTCGGCGTAGCGCTCCATGAGCTGCCGGAGATACGCCTCGCGCCGCGCCCGCAGCTGCTCCGCCTCCATCCGTGCGCGCTCGGCGGCCTCGGCCGCCCGCTGCTGCTGCCACTCCACCAGCTCCTTGAACGGCGCAGCGAGCTTATTGAGCAGTCCCATACCCGCACCTCCTGAGGCGCCTCGGCCTCCAGGCTCGTCAGCCTGACTACTCGGTGGCTGTTCCCGACCCACGGTTCGCCGGCGCCGCCGGACTGGCCGTGGCCAGGCGGCGCGGCGAGCTCCTACTAAACTGTAGCCGAGATGGCCGGTCGTTGGTGCAACCAGCTCGTGCCGGCATCGTAGACGGCAGGACTACAATTGTCATTGGGGCAGGGGAGCCCCAGAAAGCCAATGGCGTCGATGACGATGCCGGCGACGCTGCCCGCCGCCGCGTACCGCCGCTACCGGATCGAGACCGAGGCGGCGCCGGACCTTGTGCCCCTGCCGCCGCGCTTCCGGGTACGCGTCAAAAAGCACCGCTTGCTGGCCCTGCTGCTGAAGGAGCTGCTTCAGTTCAGGGGCAACCTCCCCGTCGTCCTCAGCCGCCCCTGCGTCTACGGCGTCTTCTCCGGGCCACTGGGCGGCCTCGCGCCACGCGAGGCGCTGTGCGTCGGCTGCCTGCGCTGCACGGTGCAGTACCCGTACGTGGTGCAGATCATGCCCAACCCGCAGCGGCGGCGCCTGGGCGACTCCTATTTCCAGCCGGAAGACGTGGAGACCCTGCTCTACGAGGCGCGCACGGGGCGCGTCCCCGTCCGCGGCGCCGGATACCGCGGCCGGTTCGGCGGCGAGGGGTGGGATGCGATGTGGACGGACATGTCGGAGATCGTCCGCCCGACCAGGGATGGCATCCACGGCCGCGAGTTCATCTCCACGGCCGTCGACATCGGCGAACGGCCGCCCTTCTTGCGCTTTGATCCCGAAGGCCGGCCGTCCGGCCCGCTGCCGCAGGTCGTCACCGTGCAGGTGCCGTTCCTCTTTGACGCACCTCCGCCGCGCCACGGCGATGGCTCCACCGCCCTGCTGGCGGCCATCCTGGCCGAGGCGGCGCGCCAGCTGGAGACCCTGGCCATCTTGCCCCTGCCGCTGGCGGTGGAGGCCGGCATCGGCGGGTCGCACGTCGTGCCCCTGGTGGCTCCCGGCGAGTGGCCGTGGCTGGATCGCCTATCCTGGCCGCCGCGCGTGATCGAGCTGGACGGCTGGGATCGGGCGCGTTACCTGGAGCTGCGCCGGCGATTCCCCGACGCTGTGGCCTGCGTGCGCCTGCCGATGGACGCGGACGTCCTCGCCCTCGCCGACGAAGGCGCCCGCGTCTTCCACCTCGCCGCGAACTACCATGGGCGCGCGGGACAGGGTTTCGCCATGGACCTCATCCGGCGCACGCACCTGCGCCTGGTCGACGACGGCGTGCGGGAGGACGTCACCCTGATCGGCAGCGGGGGGATGGTCATGGCCGAGCATGTGCCGAAGGCCATCATCTGCGGCCTGGACGCCGTGGCCCTGGACACGGCCCTGTGGGTGGCTCTCCAGGGACGCCTGGTGGGGGAGTGCGTCGACCGCGAGACGGCCGCCGTCTCCTTCCCCCGCCTGCAGCCGGAGTGGGGCGTCCAGCGGCTGAAGAACCTGGCGGCCGCCTGGCGGGACCAGCTGCTGGAGGTGCTCGGCGCCATGGGCTTGCGTGACGTCCGCCGCCTGCGGGGCGAGCTGGGGCGCTGCATGTTCCAGCCGGAACTGGAACGTGAGGCCTTTGCTGGGATCGAAGGGTATGGAAGCTGACGCGCGCCGGCAAGCTCCCTCCCACTCGCTCGCCGCCGGCGTCCAGACGCGGCGCGGCCGGCTCTGGGGCGCGATCAGGGACGCGCTGCGGGGGAGCGCGCGCGCCCCAGAGCCGCCGACGCAGCAGCTCATTATCCAGAAGCACGTGGAGGCCCTCCACCGCGGCTACCACGTCTGGCCGGCGCTGGCTTTCGGCCGGCCGCCGGCGATGGGCGATGCCCGCTGGACGGCGGACCTGATCCTGGCCACCTGGGTCCAGGCGGAGACGGGCCGGCCGCCGGAGAATGGCCTGGAGTATCGCGTGGGGCAGTCGGGCGGCGGGTTCGACGCGCTGGACTTCAAGCTCCTGCCTGAGGAGCGCTGGGTGCCGGAGCATGAGCCGATCGATACGTCCATTCCCTTGAACCAGCGGGACGCCGGCCCGAAGCTGGCCATCCCCGTGCCCTGGTATGGGGCCGGCATGTCGTTCGGCTCGATCAGCGAGCAGGTGATGCTGGCGCGGGCCAAGGCGGCGCAAGAGTGGGGCACCTACACCTGCGCCGGCGAGGGCGGCTATCCCGAGTCGCTGTACCCCTACCGGCGGCACGTCATTACCCAGATCGCCACGGGCATGTTCGGCGTTCGCGAGGAGACGATCCAGTGGGCGCCGATCGTGGAGTTCAAGTACGCCCAGGGCGCCAAGCCGGGCCTGGGCGGCCACCTGCTGGGCGACAAGGCGACGGTGGCCGTGGCCAGGATGCGGGAGAGCGTGCCGTGGGTCAGCCTCTTCTCGCCGTTCCCCTTCCATAGCGTCTATTCGGTCGAGGACCATAAGAAGCACATCGACTGGATCAAGGCGGTTAATCCAGAGGCCCTGATCTCCGTCAAGGTCTCCACCCCCACGGACATCGACATGGTCGCTGTGGGGAGCTACTACGCCGGAGCGCACATCCTCCACGTCGACGGGGGCTATGGCGGAACCGGTGCGGCGCCGGAGATCGCCAAGAAGAACATTGCCATGCCGGTGGAGCTGGCCATCCCCCGGGTGCACCGGTTCCTGCTCCAGGAAGGGATCCGTGACGAGCTGATCCTGATGGCCAGCGGCGGGATCCGCACTGCCGATGACGTGGCTAAGGCCATCGCCCTGGGGGCCGACGGCTGCGTCCTGGGGACGACCGAGCTGGTGGCCCTGGGCTGCACGCGCTGCGCCAACTGCGAGCGGGGCCGCGGTTGCCCGTTTGGTCTGACCACGACCGATGTGGAGCTGTGCCAGCTGGTGGATCCGGAATGGGGGGCGGCGCGCCTGAGCCGCCTCTACGCCGCATTCCAGGCGCGCCTGCGCGACCTCCTGCGCCGCCTGGGGCTGCGTAGCGTGCGCGAGCTGCGCGGGCGCGTCGATCTGCTCGTCTACCGAACCGACCGGACAGACCGGCAGGCCGGGGTAGCCGGTGAAGGGCGCCGGCCGGGGCTGGCCGAGTGCCTGGAGGTCGATGCCGTGGCCGCATGATGGGCGGGAGGACCGACACATGGATCGCGCGGAGTTGGCCGCAGCGCTGATCGCCTCACGGCGTGACCTGGACCGCGCGGCAACGCCGGCTTACGGCAAGGCCGAGGCGGAAGGGGGCTGCGGCGTGATCGGGATCGCCGCCAGCGTCCCCATCGCCGGGCGCCACCTCCTGCCCGCGCTCGGCCAGATGCGCAACCGCGGCAACGGCAAGGGGGGCGGGATCGCGGCCGCCGGCCTGGCGCCCGACTTCTTTGGCCTGGCGCCGGAGACGCTGGAGACGGACTATCTGCTGGCCATCGCCTATCTGGATCCCGCGGCGCGGTCCGCGCTCGAGGCCGGCTTCATCGAGCCGGTCTTCCGGGTCGACCACACCTGCTGCCTGCCGGAGCTGGGCGACTGCCAGCGCCAGCGCGGGCTGGAGGTCCGCCCGCCGGAGGTGATCTGCTACTTCGTCCGCGCGCGGCCGGACGCGCTGGATGCGTTTCTCGAGCGCCACCGAATCACGCCCGAGCGCCGTGACGAGGCCGAGGACGAGCTGGTCTACCAGAACTCGTATCGCCTGAACCGTGCGATGTACGCCGCGACCGGCGAGAAGCGGGCATTCGTCCTCTCGCACGGGAAAAACCTGCTGGTGCTGAAGATGGTGGGCTATGGCGACGACGTGATCCGCTGCTACCGGCTGGAGGACCTGCGTGCCCACGTCTGGATCGGGCACCACCGGTATCCGACCAAGGGGAAGGTGTGGCACCCCGGCGGCGCCCACCCCTTCGTCGGGCTCCACGAGGCGCTGGTGCATAACGGGGACTTCGCCAACTACGCCTCCCTCTGCGCCTACCTTGCCCAGCGCCGCATCTACCCCCAGTTCCTGACAGACACCGAGGTCGCCGTGCTACTGTTCGATCTCCTGCACCGGACCTACGGCTACCCCCTGGAGTACGTGATCGAGGCACTGGCGCCGACCATGGAGCGGGACCTGGCTCTGCTCCCTCCCCAGCGCCGGCAGGTCTACACGCTGCTGCAGGCGACGCACATCCACGGCTCGCCCGATGGCCCGTGGTTCTTCCTCATCGCTCAGTCCGACCCTCGGCGGCGCGCCTGCCGCCTGATCGGCATCACTGATACGTCCATGCTGCGTCCCCAGGTGTTCGCGCTGCAACGGGGGGCGGTGTCTGCCGGCTTCGCGGCGTCGGAGAAGCAGGCGATCGACGCCGCGCTGGAAAGCCTGTCGCAGGAGGACGGGCGTTTCTGGTCGCGGGCCGATCTGTACTGGAACGCCCGTGGGGGGAGCCACACCGACGGCGGCGCCTTCATCTTCAGCGTCACCCGCGACGGGCAGGGCGAGGCCACGGAGGCCACACTGGTGTGTACCAACAAGTTCGGGCAGCGCATCGAGCCGGACCCGAGCAAGCGCCCCCTGCCAGCAGGGCGCAACGCAGCCGCCCTGTCGGCGGCCTGAGCTGTATTGGGCGCCATAGCCAAGCCAGGCATCGTGGCCAAACCTAGAGGAGAGCGTGATGGCTCTACCCCTGCTCGCTCGGTCCGAGCTTCCGCCTGAGGCGCTCGTCTCGCTGGTCTGCCGCGAGCTGCCGGAGGCGGATTACGGCGACGTGAGCGACTTTCTGGACGTGGTGGTGCAGGGGGCCGCCGGCGAAGGCGGTCCTGCCCGCGCCATCGCCATCCTCACGCTCCTGCTGGACCGCCGCTATCCGACAGGGGCAATGAAGCGGAGCTGCCTGCTCTCGCTCGTGGACCAGGCCCTGGCCAGGGTCGTCGACGGCATCCGGCGCCGTCCGAGCGCGGCATACGTCTGGCTGGGAGCCGGCATGCCTTTACCAGAGCCGGCCGGTCCCGGCGCCACCGCCGTCATCGACGCCCGCGGCTTTCCGTCGGAGGGGGACGGCTCGCTGGCGCGGACCATCGTGGCTCTGTACCGGCGGGGCGTGCGCCGGTTCCTGGTGGCCAACGCGCGGGGCCAGCGATTTCTGGGCTGCGGGCTGGGGCCGGGGTCGGCCGGGGTGCGCCTCGATGTGTACGGCTCATCGGGCGACTACCTCGCCTCCGGCATCGATGGCGCGGAGGTGGTCGTGCACGGCACGGCCCAGGACCAGGTCGCCCAGATCATGAAGGACGGCGCACTGGTGATCTACGGGGATGTGGGGCAGACCTTCATGTACGCCGCCAAGGGCGGCAAGGCGTATGTGCTGGGCAACGCGGCCGGCCGGCCCCTGATCAACGCGGTCGGCCGGCCCCGCGTGGTCATCAACGGGACCTGCCTGGACTACCTGGCCGAATCCTTCATGGCCGGCGATCCCCTGGACGGGGGCGGCTTCGTCATCGTCAACGGGGTGGCCTTCGACGAAGATGGCCGCCTGTATGAGCTGGACACCCCCTATCCGGGCGGCAACCTCTTCTCTCTCGCCTCCGGCGGCGCCATCTACGTCCGCGATCCCTACCGCCTGGTGACCGACGACCAGCTCAACGGCGGTGAGTTCGCGCCGCTCAGCGCGCAGGACTGGGCCCTGATCCAGCCCTATCTGGCGGAAAACGAGCGCCTGTTCGGCATCCCGATCGAGCGCCTGCTGGCGGTAGACGGCCGCAGGCGGGCGCCGGAGGCGGTGTACCGCAAGATCCGGCCGTCCGGGCACAAGGCCCTGATGCCGGAGGAGGCCTGGGTCAAGCGCGAGGCATGACCAGCCGCGCAGGCAGCGCCGGGCGGGCGCTCGCGCCTGGCGCTGCCTGCGCGGATACATCAGGCGGCCAAGGCGAGGCGCTTCGCCTCGTCCGGTGATCGGGTGATCAGGCGGCCAGCAGCGGGATGCGCTCCGTCTCATCCAGCATCGGGGGCAGGTGGTCCTCGTGAAAGGCCCCCGCCTCGCGAAGGACGCGGCGCACGTCCTCACGCCGCGTCCAGTACTCGCGCGCGTGCTCCCAGTGCCGGTGCATCACCGCGGTGGCATAGAGGGCGGTGAGCTCCTGCTCGTAGGCGCGCAGCTTCTCAATCGGGGTCTTCGGTGCGGTATACATCGTGCGACCTCCTCGCTTCCGTGCGAAACGACGCGCAGCGACAGCGCTGCGCCGGCTTCCGTACCCCTCGCCACTACTATACCGCCGTCTGCGTGGGGGCCCGTCACCGCTGTGAGCGTTCCAGCACCGGGGGCGGCTCCCTATGAGCGGCGCCCTCACCGCCGCCCGCTCCACGGGTGCCCGCTCTCCCTGTGGGAGAGCGGAGTTCGTCGCTCGCGATGACGAACCCGGGCGAGGGCTCGAGCAATCGCTGGTAGTGAGGATGCGCAGGTCGGGACAGGCGGCGAGCAGGTCCACCACCACGGTCGCCGCCCGCAGGAGGTGCTCGTAGTTATCCAGCACAAGGGGTATGGCCTCGCCGCGCAGGACGGTGCTAAGACGTTAAGGTCCTCAGGCTCAAGCAGTGGCTCGCGGCCCGCAGCTGACCACAGGGCGTAGGCTTCCGCCCATGCCTGCTCCTCAAAGGCCTCACGGCCGCAATTGAGGGCATCGGGCGTCGGTCGTGGTCATCAGCGTTCCCGCCACACGAACAGTCCGGCATTGAACAATGACAGCATGACCCTGGGCGTCGGTCGTGGTCATCAGCGTTCCCGCCACACGGGGCAATCACTGCGGATACCCGCATCGGGGCCAGCCCCCGGCCTGCCAACCGGGCAGGTCGCGAGGTGCGCAGGTGACCCTCGGCCCTTTGCGATGACTTGGGTTCCCCTGATGGGCACCCGATCTGCCTCACCAGGATGGCGCCTGAAGTCGCGTGGGTTGCCCTCATAGGTTCACCCGTCGAAAGGGAGGCGTGATGGGGTGGTGTGTCTTTCACACGCGTGTTGCGCTTCGGCCAATGATCGGTCAGACCGGATCAAGAGACAACGGTTGGGCCGGAGCCGGCAATGGCGTGACTGGGCGATCGTTCGCACCTGGTAAGCGCCGTGGCGGTGACAGCCGTAGTCCGCGTGGGGCGCGTGCTCTTGCGGATCTGCTATGCTGGCGGGCCGAGGGTCGGTCAGAGGGGAGCAGACAGCAAGGCGATGCTGGCGAAGGTGTTGACGGGGGTGGCCGTCGGGCTGGAGGGCGCGCTGGTGGAGGTGGAGGTGGACATTGCCCCGGGGCTCCCGAACTTCACGGTGGTGGGGCTGCCGGACGCGGCGGTGCAGGAGGCGCGGGAGCGGGTACGGGCGGCCATCCGCAACAGCGGCTTTCCCTTCCCCATGAAGCGGGTGACGGTGAACCTGGCCCCGGCAGAGGTGCGCAAGGAAGGGGCCGGGTTCGACCTCCCCATCGCCGTGGCGGTCCTGGCCGCCGCCGAGGTGGTGGCGGTGCCCCAGCCACCGGCCATGTTTCT
>DAOTTI010000184.1:0-6977 GCA_034437795.1 Chloroflexota bacterium
GATCATGCAGATCCGGCCCGATGGGGGCGTGGGCACGCTCAACATCCTGGATGCGGACCTGATGCCCTACACGCGCATCAACGGGTCCGTCTTTCCCGCAGCCAGCGCCGCCGTGATCGCCAACGCCCCCGATCCGGGCGCGCCGGACTACATCAGCCGCGTGCTGGCCTTCGTGCAGCAGTACGCGCCGGATAGCTGGGGCGGGATGCCGGTGAACTTCCAGCAGACCTTCCTCAACACCGTCCGGTACGAGGAGGCCTTCCCCAACGGCGAGGTTGGCCCAGGGATCATGCCCAGCATCAACCTGGAGCTGTGGGGGGTGCCGACCAGCCTGCCCGCGGCCGACCCGACCAACGCCGGCTTCGTCTACCTGCGCTTCCAGCGGGGGATCATGCACTACGACGCGGCCACGGGCGCCACGCAGGGCCTCTTGCTGGCCGACTACCTCAAGGCCATCCTCACCGGCCAGAATCTGCCGCCGGATCTGGAGGAGCAGGCCCGCGCCAGCCGCTTCTACCGGCAGTATGCCCCCACCCGGCCCGGGGCAGTGGCCCGCCCCCTTGAGCTCCCTGGGACGGACATGACCAATGCATTCCTGCCGGAGTCCGCCACCGGCGTCGCTCCCCAGCCGGAGCGCCTGACCGCCCCGCCCTACGATCCCAACCGGCTGGGCTACGGCATGGCCGTCCACCTCTGGTGGCAGGACCAGGGGCGCGTGACGCGCCTGGTCAGGGAGGCCGACTTCGGCTGGATCAAGCAGCAGATCCGCTGGGCGGACGTGGAGCCAGTGCGGGGCCAGATCGACTTCACTGAGATGGACCGCATGGTGTACCACGCCCTGGCCGGCGGCCTGAACATCATGTTCAGCGTGGTCACCGCGCCGAGCTGGTCCAGGGCCGACCGCCGCACCAATGGGCCTCCCGACGACTTCAACGAGTTCGCCACCTTCCTGAATACCCTGGCGTCGCGCTACCGCGGTCAGGTCCGCGCCTACGAGGTCTGGAACGAGCAGAACTTCAGCCGCGAATGGGGGGGCGGGCGCATCAACGCCGGCCAGTACGTGGAGCTGCTCAAGGTGGCCTACCCCGCGATCAAGGCTGCCGATCCCAACGCCATCGTCGTCTCCGGCGCCCTGACGCCCAACGGCTTCGTCGATCCTAACGTAGCCATCGACGACGCCCTGTACCTGGAGCAGATGTATCAGTATCAGGGCGGCATCTTCCGCCAGTATGCGGACGCCATCGGCGCCCACGCCGGCGGCTACAACAACCCGCCGGAGGCCGACCCGGTCCTGGCCAGCCAGAGTACCGGCCGCTTCAAGAACCACCCCAGCTTCTACTTCCGGCGCATCGAGCAGCTACGTGACATCATGGTCCGCTACGGCGACGGCGCCAAGAAGATGTGGATTACGGAGTTCGGCTGGAGCACGGCCAACCTGGCGCCCGGCTACGAGTACGGCTACGACAATACGGAGCAGGATCAGGCCAGCTACCTGGTGCGGGCCTTCCAGCTGGCGCAGACGCGCTACCCGTGGATGGGCGTGATGTTCGTCTGGAACCTGAACTTCGGCACCCTGCCCGACCTGCCGCCGACGGACGAGAAGAAGCCGTTCGGCATCCTGAACGCGGACTGGTCGCCACGGCCAGCCTACCTCGCCCTCAAGGGCATGCCGAAGTATTGATCAAGCGGACTACCGGCCTCTGAAGGACACCGTCCACCGAGCTTCAGCCCGGAGTACATATTGTCGGCGATCAGTTCCCTCTCCCTCGTCAAAGGAGCCCTCACCCTTACCCAAAGGGAGACGAGACCCCTCGCTGGCCGTGATTAACCCGGCCACGCGGCCAGAGCCGCCCCTGGCCAGGCCCACGCGGGACGCGACCGTTCCGTCAGGCCGGCTGCCGGCCCACCGTTGGGCGCGTCTGGCGCACGCGGGCCGCGAAGATGGATTCCCAGGCGACCTCAAAGCCGAGGGACGGCAGGAGCGCTTCCAGCACGTCAGCCGCCGCCTCGGCTGCCGGCAGGCCGCTCGCGGCGACCGCCTCTCGCACTGCCTCTAGCGGCGTGTCCTGCTCACCACCGGCGCAGATGGCGCGGCGGCAGGCGTCTGCGACCTGCGCCAGCCAGTCACGGTGGCAGAGGCCGGCGCCGCCGACCCAGGTCCAGCCGCTATCCTGCAAGACGCGCGGCGCTTCCTGCGCCAGGATGGCGCGTAGCTCGCCGGGCGTGGCGGCGCCGAGCGCCGCCGCCAGCTCGCGCTCGGGAATGGCGCCCCGCTGCGGGGGCGCGGCGCTGAGTAGCTGCCTGAGGCGCGTCCCAATGCCGGCCTGCCGGTCTGGCCAGCGGCCGTACCGTCGGCTGACCAGCTCCACCAGGTCGGCCGCCGAGACGCGCTGCCGGTACGGGAGCACGGGGAAGGGCAGCCCTTCGAACTCGCCGACCAGCTGCTCCTGGACCGCCAGCACCAGTGGGAGGTCGGGGGGCAGGAGGCCCAGCTTGTGGCGTTTGCGCTGCCGGTACGACGGCGTCCAGAAGCCAATGACCTCCACAAAGACGCGCCAGGCTGTCCCCGAGCCCGTGGCCTCTGGACCGCTGGCGGGCTGGGACCCGCCCTCGCGCCAGAGCAGGAAGTCGGGGATGAGCACCACGCCGTCGCAGACAAGGGGCTCCGGCTCGCGGACTACGCGCCAGCCTTTGGCGTCGCCGCGTCGCTCCATGCCTCGCAGAGTGGCATAGAGGCGCGCCTCCACGCCGCTGTCGAAGTGCGCCGCCTCCGCCGGAGATGCCGCCTCAGCGTCCGCGGTCGGCGCCCCGCTTGGGGCAGGGAGGTATTCGGCCTCCGTCCAGGCGTCGCCGGGCGGCGGGCCGTCGTCTGTCTCGGTCCACGTTCCCGCGTCCCCGAGAGCGTCTTGCAGCTGCTGGCCGAGGCGCACCTCGTACTGACGATCATTGAGCAGCACCTGGGCCGTGCCCCGCACGCCGGGCATCGTCGCCAGCAGGCGCAGGATGACGCGGGCGAACCGCTCCCCGTGTCTGGTGCGGGGGCCGAACACCTCCAGCGGGCCGTAGACGTGAAAGCAGATGCCGGCGCTGGCGCCGGCAGTGGCGTCAACCAGGTCCACGTCGCAGAGCAGGCCGTGGCGCTTGAGCAGGAAGTAGACCCGCCGCACGGCGGCGCCATCGGGCCGCGCCAGCGCTAGCTCGGCCGAGATGGTGCGGGCCAGGAGCGTCTCCAGCGCGCGCCGGTTGTAGGCGGCCGCCAGCTGTTCGGGGCGGGGAGCGGGCCCCACCTGAGCCAGACGCTCCTGCTCAGGCGCGTCCAGCCAGAGCAGGCGCTCCAGGAGCGCCAAGTCCAGGCCCAGGTCGCCGGCGACCTCGCACAGCACGGCGGCTCGCTCCTCCGGGGGGACAAAGCCGCCCCGTCGCTCATTCACCCGCCGGAAGACGTATAGGCGCAGGGCGCTCGGCGTCTGCAGGCCGCGCTCGGCCAGGCGGCGCGCGGCGCCAGGCCCGCGGTCGTTGAGCACGGCGTCCCAGGCGTCGGGGACGAACCGGTAGGCCGACTGGAGGCAGGACGCGAGACACCTGGCCAGCCGGTAATCGCCGACGAGCTGCGCCAGCTCATCGAAGTCGATCTCGGCACGGCGCCTGCCGGTCTGGGTGCGGTACCAGTCCAGCGCCGCTCTGAGGCGCGGGGCGTGCTCGGCCAGGGCACGCCCGGCCAGGAGGAAAGGGCGCACCTCGGGCCGGCCACCGCGAAAGTTGCCTCGCCCGTAGGAGCGCCGGAGATCAGCCAGCGGGAATGGCATGGCGCCGCCGCGTCAGGTGTACCTCGCTGGTTTCTTCGGTGACCAGCTCGTAGAGCACGGCCTGCCCCGCCTTGGGCCGCAGAATGCGCCCCAGGCGCTGCACGTACTCTCGCCTCGTGCCGCTGCCGCTGAGCACGATGGCCACGCTGGCGTCGGGGACGTCGACGCCCTCGTTTAGCACGCGGCCGGTGACCAGCTTGGTGAGCCGGCCCTGCCGGAACTGCTCTAGCACCGCCTGGCGCTCGGCCGCGGGCGTCCGGTGGGTAATGCTGGGGATCAGCAGGGTGCGGCTGACCTGGTCCACCACCGCGTTGTACTCGCTAAAGATGATGACCTTCTCCGCCTCGTGGCGCCGGAGGAGCGCCACCAGCGCCGCCAGCTTGCCCGCGGCGTTGAGGGCCAGGCGCCGCGCCTCGCGGTGGGCCAGCAGGGCGGCCCTGGCCTGCGGATCATGCGCGCTGGGCCAGATCACCAGGCGCTGAAAGGCCTCTACCGAATCGATGCAGAGCCGGCGCCGGCGCAGGTAGTCGCGGTAGACGCCCATGGCCGCGCGGTACGCCTCCCGCTCCGCCATCCCCAGGGCGACCGCGATCCGCTCCTCGCGGAACGTCGCCAGGTAGCCGCGGAGTTGGCGCGGCGAGCGCGTGAACACCACCGGGCCGACCAGCGCCGCCAGATCGGCGTCGAGCCCGTCCGTCCGCTCCGGGGTGGCGGACAGGCCCAGCCGGTAGGGCGCGACCATGCCCTCGGCGGCCCGCCGGTACGACGGCGCCGGCAGGTGGTGGACCTCGTCGAAGATCGCCAGGCCAAACCGGTTCAGGTCCCGCGGGTGCAGGGCAGCGGAGTCGTAGGTGATCACCGTGATGGGGGCGAGGTCCTGCCGGCCGCCGCCAAAGACGCCGACGTGCTCCGCGGGGGCGCCCAGCACCTCCACGATGGCGCGGCGCCACTGGGCCAGCAGGTCGAGGGTCGGCACGACGATCAGCGAGGCGACGCCGCAGTCGGCGATGGCCAGCAGCCCCAGCAGGGTCTTGCCGGCCCCTGTGGGGAGCACGACGACCCCGCGCCGGCCGCTGTCCACCCAGGCGCGGAGCGCTGCCTGCTGGTAAGGGCGGGGCTCCTGGCGGGCGCAGGGCGTGAACGGGAGGGCCGGCGCCGCGTCGAAGTCGGTGGTGACCTGGTAGCGGCCGGCCTCCAGCTCCTCCTTCACCGCGCGATAAGCGGAGGCGAGCGTGCGGTAGGCGCCGAGGCGCCGGTCGTACACGAGGCGCTCGGCCGGTACCGCCTGCCGGAGGTGGGCGCTCAGCGCTGGCTGGGCTGGGCCGGCGCCAGCAACGGCAGGTGCCTGCTCCGGCTCAATGATGAGATCGTTGCCGCGCAGGCGCAGGCGCACCGCTGGCGGGGGCCGGCCGGCGGTTTTGCCTTCGCTATGGTGTGTGGGAGGCGACGGCGGTGGGCGACCCGAATGCGCCGCCGGCGGGGCCCGGCCGGCGACTTCGCTGTGGTGCGGGCCCCCCGCGCTCTCCGGCTCCATTACGTCGTCGCGCCTTTCATACTACTATACAAATGCGCAGTACCGGTGGGCAGCGCGCGGCCGGCACGCGATGTGCACTGAGAGCCGTCGGTGTACTCGGTGTACTATCCAAGCATGGAAGGTCACTGCTCCGCCGGTCGCTGGTGGTGACGCCGGCGTGACAGATACTGTCCGCGGAAGCGGAGCAGTGACCTTCGCGGTCGGAACGTCAGAGCGCCGCCGGGCGTGGCCTCCTGGAGCGGCTACCGGTGAGACGGCGGTGGCTCTGGGCAACGGGAGGTGCTAGCGATGGCGCAATCACGGGACGAGCGGAATATGAGCACGCTCCAGCGCTATGTCAGCGACATGATGGCGCTGGAGAGCCACATCGAGGAGGCGCTCGACCGCCAGCTGGCGGAGGTAAAGGAGCATAACCGTGCCCGGCTGGCCGTGCACCACTTTCACACCATGGTGAAGGGCCACCGCGATGGGCTGAAGCTGCACCTGCAGACCATCGGCGGGGGCGAGGCGCGCAGCATCAAGAGCGCGGTCGCCGCGCTGGCGGGGGTGGCGGCGGGCGTGCTGAACTGGATGCGCACGGAGCCCCTCTCCAAGACGCTGCGCGACGACTACACCGCCTTCAACCTGGCGGCGATCGGCTACTCGATGCTCCACGCCACTGCCCATTACCTGGGCCATGAGCCGACGGCGAGCCTGGCAGAGCGCTACCTGCGCGAATACACCGCTGCCGTCCAGGAGATCAACCAGCTGATGCCGGACGTGGTGGCGTGGGAGCTGCGCCGCGACGGCCACGTGATCGACGAGCAGATGGTGTCGCACGCGGTGGAGACGATTAACCGGTGCTGGAAGGAGACGGCGCCAGGGCACGCGGCGCGTCCCGCCGCCTGAGCTAGCGCTAGGTCACCGTGAGGGACCTCCTCTCCCCGTGGCCCTCGTTCCCCCCTCTCCCGCGTGCGGGAGAGGGGACGGAGCGGCCCCGGCCGAAGGGGGTGAGGTCCGTAACGGCGTCGCGGTGCTTGCGCGACCCCTATAATCACCTCAGGGCGACAACGGTATGTCCGTTTCCACTAAGGACCTTCTACAGGCCGCCCATGAGCGGCTCCAACGCGGGGAGCCGCTGGCCGTGACCACAGTCGTGGCCACGCATGGCTCCACGCCCCAGAAGCCGGGTGCGCGGATGCTCATCTTTGCCGATGGCCAGATGCTCGGCACCATCGGCGGGGGCTGCATCGAGGCCGAGGTGTGGAGCGAGGCGATGCGCCTGATGCGGCGAGGCGAGAGCGCCCTGCTCCAGTTCACGCTGGCCGACGATCCCGATCAGCCCGGGGGCGACGTGTGCGGGGGGACGATGGAGGTCTTCGTCGACGTGCTCCGGCCGGCCGCGGCCGCGCCGCCGGCTGAGGCCCCACGGCAGGTAGTGGCCGCTTCCAGCGCGTGAGCCTCGACCTCGTCGCGCGCCAAGTGGAGCTGCTCCAGGCGCGCCAGCCCTTCTGCCTTGCCACCGTGGTGAGCGCCGGCGCGGGCGCCCCCTGTGCGGCCGGCGCCAAGCTCATCGTCCACCTGGATGGGCGAGTGGAAGGCTCGCTGGGCCATCCCGCCCTCGACGAGGCGGTCCGCGGCGCGGCGCTCGAGCACCT
>DAOTTI010000185.1:0-6242 GCA_034437795.1 Chloroflexota bacterium
CGGGGAGCCTCGCGGTTCGCCTACCAGTTCGAGGGGGCAGCGCCGCCCGGATGCTTCGAGCTGCCGACAGGACCAGCGCGCTCCTCCAAGCAGTACCGCAACCCGATCGCTCTTGCCCGCGAATGGCAGGGGATGCTGGCGACGGGCGAGTGTGCCTCTCGGGCCGAGCTCGCCCGTCGGCTCGGGGTGAGCCGCCCCCGCGTGACTCAGGTCCTCGGCCTGCTCGATCTGGCTCCTGACGTGTTGGAAGCGCTGGCCGCCCTCGGCGACCCGCTGCCCAGACCCATCGTGACCGAGCACGGCCTGCGCTCGGTCCTCAGATGGCCGCCAGAGGAGCAGAGGCACGTGCTGCGGGGAATGGTCGAAGTGCCCGTCGAGGAGTGACGTGCCGCCCAGGCAGCGATTACAGCACGGCGCGAGAGCTGGGTTCGCGTTCGTGACTTCGTCAATCGCCCTCCACGAGCCGAACGGGCGCCGCAGGTCCGAGTGGGAGGTCGCGCAGGGAAAGCGCCGCCGGAGCAGACGCCATCCCCGCCAAGATCACGCTCATGGGAGCAACCCATCCTTGCCCATGGGTCGGCAAATACCATGGTGCCGAATCAAGTTGCCCGGGAACTCATCATCACCGTGCCGCTGCCCGACGACCAGGGGCGCCGCGGCGACGGGCGCTCGAAGGTCCGCCGATTCCGCAGCCACTGGCTTGAGCTGGGACACCGCCTCCGGGAGTTTCGGGCTCGCTATGGCGTGACCCAGGCTGAGATAGCTGCGCTGGTCGGTGCAAGCAACGCCTCGACGGTGGCCCAGTGGGAGAGCGGCGTGAACGTCCCCGAGGGCATCCGCAGGGAGCGTTTGGTGGAGCTCCTGGACGGGAGGTGCTGGCCAGAGCTGCGGGCGGCCGCCATCGCCGACGATGGCCTGCCGCAGACCTGGGACCGAGCCGTGCGCTGGTACCGCCGCGCCTCGCGGGAGCGTGGGCCGCGCACATCTGTAGGTGTGGTCGTTGCGGCCATCCTGGAAGAGTTACGGGCAGTCACCTCGGAGCAGGACCTGCGTCGGCGGTACTGTGAGCGGGATGGTGAGTGGGTGCGCGGCGTCGCGGCCCGGCAGAGGCTACGCGAGGAGCACCAGGCCGACCTGCGGCGCATCGAAGACGCGGCGTTCGGGCTGCGGTGGCTCGAGCTGGCGCATGGACGGCGCTTCGACCTGTGCCGCTCTCTGGTACCGCAGTTGCCGTTAGGGCTTCTTGAAGAGGGGCACGTGAACGCTCGCGCGCCCAGCCACCGTCCCTACTAACGGCCTTGGTGGTCCGTCAGGTTTCCAGAGTCGCTGTGCCGGCCGAACACTCGCCCTGGCCACGCCATGGTAGAACTCCGGCATCTCGGGAGGCGCGGGCAGAGTTGCCTTGTGGGAGATTGCGCCATGGAGAGGAGTTCTTCGCGAAACCCCAGGCGTTCCTGCATGCTGCTCGAAGAAGACGGCGTCATCGGCCAGGGGGAGAGGAGTTCTTCGCGAAACCCCAGGCGTTCCTGCGGTCCTCGCGGCCGCCAAAGAAGGACGGCTGGGGCCGGCTCTTGGACCAAGAGGATAAGGTGGCGCTGTGCCCGATAGAGCCCAAGGAATACCAAGAACTCCTCGCCAATGGCAGGGTGATTGGAGGCCAGACACGCCAAGATCGTCCGCCGCCGTGCTGTGCGGCCCCAGCGCTGTTCTTCCCGTCCCCGGCCCTCCTTCAGTTCTCAAGAGGTGCCGCCCTCAATGCGCCAGAGGGAAGGCCTGCAGGGCGGCAAGGCAGTCCGCCCACTCGCGCCCGCTAACTAGCGCGCTGGCCTCGCTCGCGGGCTGCTCGACCGGCGCCACGTCTCGGATCAAACGCGCCCGCCACCCAAAGGTCTGTCGGGCCTGCTATGGCGTCCTTCCTATCCAGCGCTGACCGAGTGGACGTCAGGCCGGCGGAGGGATATTGCGGTTCACGCGGAACAGGTTATCCGGGTCGTACTCGGCCTTGACCCGTTGGAGGTGCTGGTAGTTCTTCCCGTACGCGTCGGCGGTCCGCGCACTATCGTCCTGTGCCAACTGGAAGTTGACGTAGTTCCCGCCGGTCGAGAAGGGCCGAATGCGCTCCCACCCCTCGCGCACCCAGGCTACGTGCTCGGCCGCGCGGTCGTCGGCCGGCGGCCATACGCCGGAGAACCCGCTGATGAACCGCGCATCGCGGTTGCCAACCGCCCCGTCGTCGTCCGCGCGCTCGTTCAGCGCCCCGCCGATGTGGAAGATCACCGAGTACGACAGTGGCGATGTCGCCTTCAAGGCCGCGTCGCGGAAGGTGTCGAGGTACTCGCTCGACAGACCCGGTATGAACTCGGCCTTCCAGTACTGGTGCAGCCCCTTGGCCTCCGAGGGTGAGTCGTCGAGCATCGACTGCTGAGCCGCGTAGGGCTTCTCGCTGACGAGATCCGCCACCGGGTGCCCGAGGGCGCGCACCGCCGCGAGATCGGCCTCCGCATTCCGGCCGCTGTGGCACACGAGCATCCCGATGACGGGCTTACCGTGCCACGGCTCGGGGATGAACGGGGCCGGCGGCGCGGTCAGCGCGACCGCCGCCGCCGTCAGCTCACGCGGCGCCCTCGCGGTGAGTTCACGGTACGTTGCCAGCACCTCGTCGGCCCGCTCTGCACTCCAGAGGATGAGGCCACCGGTGATGGTTGGGCCGACCTCGTGCAGACGGAACGTGAACCGGGTGACGACGCCGAAGTTGCCGCCGCCCCCCCGGAGCGCCCAGAACAGGTCGGCGTTCTCGTCGCGGTTGGCGGCGCGGATCTTACCATCGGCGGTGACGATCTCGACCTCTTCAAGGTTGTCGACCGCCCAGCCGAAGCGACGCGTCAGATAGCCGAAGCCGCCGCCGAGCGTCAGACCGGCCACGCCGGTCTCGGATACGAAGCCGAGCACGGTCGCCAGCCCATGCTCCTGCGTCGCACGGTCCACATCCTTGAGCAGACACCCGGGCCCGACGTGCGCGAGCCTGGCGTCAGGGTCGACGGTGACCTGTCGCATGCGGGACATGTCAAGCATGAGGCCGCGCTCGGCAATGGCGGTTCCGGCGATATTGTGGCCCCCGCCCTTGATGCTGAGCAGCAGCCCGTGCTCACGAGCGAAGCTAACGACCGCAGCGACGTCGTGGGCCGAATTCGGCTGGACGACGAGCGCAGGGACCTTGGCCACCATGGCGTTCCAGATCCGAACCGCTTCATCCCAGCCCTCGTCGCCCGCTCGCAGCAGCGTGCCCGAGGTCCGCGCGCCGAGGTTCTCGAGCTGTCCAGATGTCAGGGTGACCCTTCCGCCATCGAGCCCGGCGATGGCGAATCCTTTGGTGATCATAGAGTGACCTCCGCTCCGTGCGAGGTTTCGAGCGCGGCGCGCAGCGCCGCCAGAAACGCCTCGGGCTGTTCCATCGGGGGATCATCACCCGCGTTGTCGATCACATGAAGCGGCCAGCCGTGGCGGGCGCGCGCGTCGTCCGCTACCGGCAGCGGGACCTGGAGGTCTTGCCGGCCCCAGATCAGGGTCGTGGGAACCGCGATCCGGGCGAGGTCCGCCGGCGGGATGGCCGGCACCCCGAACTGCGCCATGAGGCTGCCGAGCGCGGCCTGCATGCTCGGGGTGCGGACGCGGTCGAGGGCGTAGCCCGCGATCAGCTGCCAGCGCTCGCCCATTTGCTCGCGCAACCCATCAAGATCGGAAAAGCACTGCGCGAAGAGGTCGTCCCGCGTGCGCTCGGTCGGCTGCTCCAGGAAGCGGCTCAGGGCAAGCCCGAAGCTCGGCGCCGGCTCGAAGGGGCCCAGACCGAAGGCGTCCACGAGCACCAGCCGGCTCAGCCGGTCGCCGTGGTCGACGGCGAAGCGGGCCGCGAGGGCGCCGCCGAGCCCGTGCCCCACCGCCGCCGGCGGCGACGGGCACGCCCGCTCGATCAGCTCGCCGAGCCACGCGATCGCCCGGTCAGCACTTAGCGCGCCGTCGGGCACGCCCGAGGCGCCGTGGCCGGGCAGGTCGGGCGCGACCACCCGATGGGTCGTCACCAGGTCCGGGATCACCCGCATCCAGAGCGCCGCGAACTCCCCCGAGTTGTGGAGCAGGACGACCGGCGGACCGTCGCCCCCCGCCAATATGGCGGTGGAGATACCGGCCAGCCGCAGCCGTCGCTCCGTGACGGGCAGGCCGGTCAGCAACCGCTCACGAGCGTCGTCGCCAACGGAATGCTGGCGGCGCTCCTCCACGTCGCGCAGGATGTTCATCGATCCCTGCTGTGTCGACATGTCGTTCCTCCTCCCGTTGGTCGTCGGGCCCGGGTGGCCCACTACGACCATCGTATGGAGGACAACGGGGGCCCGCATCGGGCGACCTACGCAAATCGGCGCGTCCGCGCGAAGTGGGTAATTCTATGTAGCGCGGCTACAGGAGGTCGTGCTCGTAGGCGTACGCCGTGGCGGCCGCCCGGGACGACAGGCCCAGCTTGGTGAAGATGTTGCTCACGTGGCGAGCGACGGTCTTCTCGCTGAGGAACAATTCGTCGGCGATCGTGCGGTTGGTCTTGCCGGTCGCTAGGAGGCGGAGCACCTCCACCTCGCGCGCGGTCAGCCCACCCGCGGCCCTGGAGGCTACCTTGCGGGACAGCGCCTCCACCCGGGCGAGGTCGGGCGCGGCGCCGAGCTGCCGGAAGACCCAGCGCGCCGCGTCCAACTCCATCTCCGCGCTGTCCTCGTCCCCGAGCATCCGGCAGGCGAGCCCGAGGAGGACCCGGACCCGCGCGGCTTCGTACGGCACCTCAAGCTTCTGGTAGCCCGTCCACGCCCGGCGGAGCGCGTTGCATGCCGCTCGCGTATCGCCTTCCTCGAGCAGGACCGCCCCCATCGCATGGGCGGACGCGGCCTGCAGGAACGGCGCGTCGATGGCGGCGGCCGTCTCCGCCAGCTCATCGGCGGCGACGCGTGCCGCCTGGACGTCGCGCGCGGCGAGCATGATCTCGACGTGGGCGGGAAGCAGCCTGGACCGGGTCACGCGGTCATGCGCCTCGTCGGCCACGCGACGGATCGCCGCCGCCGCGGCATCGACCCGACCCTGGGCCAGCCGCAACAGCGCGAGGCCGGGTTGCGGCATGCGGCCCCACCGGCTGGCCTGGCGATACGCCTCCTCGGCCTTGGCGAACTCGCCGCGCAGGCGGTGGAGCTCGGCTTGCTGGTAGAAGGCCCCACCGACCGCCGGCTGGGCAGACGGCTGGGAGAGCCGTTCGCGCGCCCGTTGTGCTTCGTCCAGGGCATCCGACCAGGCGCCGTGCAACTGCATGATCTCCGCGCGATGCACCAGACACTGACCGCGGTACAGAACCAGGTCCGGCTGAGACTCACACCAGCGGCTGAACGCTGCCGTCCACTCCTGCGCCCGGCGCAGATCGAAGATCTCCTGGCAGGCCTCGATCACAGCGCAGTACACGATCCCGGACACGACCGGAGACACCTCCCCGGCCGTGACTGCGACCATGACCTCATCGAGCAGCGCCACACCTTCCGCAGTCTCGCCTAGCCGGATCAGGGCTTGGCCGCGACCAAGGCGACCGAGCGTCCCCAGGTCCGGGTCGCCGAAGCGGTTGCCCATCTCGGCGGCTCGGCTGAAGGCGGCGTGCGCGGCCGCGGCATCGCCCTCGTCGATGCACTGGAGCGCGACCGGCACGAGGAGATAGCCCTGCTCCGCGCAGTCGTGCTGACCATCTTCCAGCAGCCGCCGGGCGCGGGCCAGCCAGCCGCCGGCGCGGGCCTGCTCGCCCTGGAACAGCAGTCCGAAGGCCAGCCAGAACGCACACCGCGCGGCTCGCGCGGCGTCGCCCCGGCGCAGGCATTCGTGGTGCGCACGTGCCCAGACCGCGGCGCTGTCGCCGTCCCGGCCGACCAGGTAGGCGGCCACCGCGAGGCGTTCGAGGTCCTCAAACTCGAGCGGCGCCTCACGATCCGCGGCCGAGAGCTGCGCGTACGCATCCCGCCAGGCCCGCCGCCCGAAGGACGCCCGACCTTGTTCGAGCGCATCGGCCCCGGTCATAGACCCTCCCACGGCAGCGGAGCCGTGGCCTCGCCTGCTTCACCAGGTACATCTTGCGTGCCCGCCCCGCGCACGGGTCGGCTCCAGCGGGAGCAGGGGGCCGAGAGCTTCCCAGAGGTCGTCGCTGATCGGGTTCTTCGAGGCCACCTGGTAGC
>DAOTTI010000186.1:0-5804 GCA_034437795.1 Chloroflexota bacterium
GGCGCGGCAGGGGGCGCACCAGGAGGCCCAGACGTTGATCCACACTGGCCGGCCGGCGAAGTCGGAGAGCCGCACGGGCTGCCCGTCGAGGTTTGGGAGCTCGAAGTCCGGCGCCGCCACGCCGGTGCCAAACGGGGCCGCCGTACCCGCGCCCGGCACGGCCAGCGGCACGGCCTCGCCCACTTCGCCGGCCTGCGACGCCAGGATGGCGGCGTAGGCGGCAAAGGCGACCACGGCTAGGAGGGTGACGCCGGCCAGCCCCAGGCGGGCGAGGGCAAGGCGGCGCGCCGGCTCCGCATCCAGGAACCGCAGTGCCGGCTGAGGGACGGCTGGCCGTTCAGCACTCATGGCAGAGGGAGCCGGCCGGTGGGCGAGACGGGTAACGTGCCGCCACCGGCGCGGCGCTACAGGCCGGAATAGGTGTGCAGTCCACCGAGGAAGTAGTTGCCGAAGAAGGTGAAGAGCACGGCGCCGAAGACGGCGATCAGGAGCCAGGCCGTGCGCGTGCCGTGCCAGCCGCGCTGGGCGCGGGCGTGCAGGTAGACGGCGGCGAGCAGCCAGGTGAAGAGGGCGGCGGTCTCCTTGGGGTCCCAGCCCCAGTAGCGGCCCCAGGCGGTATTGGCCCAGACGGCGCCGAGGATGAGAAGCAGGGCCTGGGCGGGGAACCCGATGGTCATGGCCTTATAGCCGATCTCGTCCAGGACCTCCTGCGGTGGGAGCCAGGGGAAGCGGTTCTGGCGGTTGATCAGGTAGAGCACGCCGGCGGCGGCGGCGCAGGTGAAGGCGCCATAGGCGATGACGCCCATGCCCACGTGGACGATCAGGATGTCGTTCTGGAGGGCGGCGATGAGGGGATCGATGCGCTTGGGGAGGGTGCTGGCGTAGGTGAGCAGGGCGAAGGCAGCGGCGATGGCGACGACGCCGAGGCTCCTGACGCGATACTTGGCCTCGAAGTAGAGATAGGTGGCGATCGCGCCCCAGGCGAAGCTAGTAGCGAACTCGAACTGGTTGGAGTAGGGGGCGTGGCCGGAGGCGATCCAGCGCGTGCCGAGGGAGGCGGTGAGCAGGATGGCGCTGCTGTAGGTGAAGAACGTGGCCAGCCGGCCGGCCTGTTTCTGGCGGCCGAGGGTGTACCAGAGGTAGCCGAGGAGGGCCAGGCCCAGGGTGATGAACGCAGCGGTGAAGGTGAAATACGAAACTACTG
Source organism: Chloroflexota bacterium (assembly GCA_034437795.1). GTDB lineage: Bacteria > Chloroflexota > UBA11872 > UBA12225 > UBA12225 > DAOTTI01. Next base: position 1,205 of record DAOTTI010000186.1, read on the forward strand.
CCATAGTCGCCTATGTCCCTATCTCTACGGGCTCGGCGGCACGCTGCGGCGGCCCGCCGGCGTGCGCCAGCGCGGTCACTTTTCGCTTGATGGCCAGCGCGAGCGCCTCGAACTCGCGGGCGAACAGGATGTCTCGATTACTGACGGCCGCGAGGCGGACGCGGACGCCCGCGGGCGGCGCCCCATCGCCGCCGGGCGCGCCATCGTCGCTGGGAGCGAGGGCAAGCAGGGCGGGGGCGTCGCCAGACTCGGCCGGTTCGAGGCGGGCCCAGACGCGGCGCAGGGGGAAGTAGAAGACAATCAGGATGCCGGCCAGCATGCAGCTCGAGGACAACCAGATGATGGGGACGGCGGGGTTATGGACGACCTGGAGGCCGGAGAACTGGCGCTCGCGCAGGAACTCGAAGGTATAGCCCATGATCTCCCGCGGCGTGCCCTGGGGGAGCGTCTCGATGGCCGACGGGCGCGTCTGGCGGGGCTCGAAGATCTCGAGGCGCACGGACCCGGCGGGGATCTGGGGGTCGGGCCCGCGCTGGGCGGCGGGGACTAGGACGTAGACGGCGAGGCGCCGGTTGTTGAGGGTAAAGAAGCCCCCGTTGCGCGGGATGCCGGCGCCGGTGAACTCGTACCCGAGGGCCACCCCGTCTTCGAAGATGACGTTGCCGCCGGCGTCCCGCACACGGATGACGGCCGCGGGGCCGAAGAAGGCCTGGTGGAAGCGGACGCCCTTGTATTCGAGGGGGTCGTTGACGCGGATGGTCTTGCGCGCGACCTCCACGCCGTTCTCCAGCAGGACGAGGTCGGTGCGGAAGTCCTTGGGGGTGCCGTTGGGATAGTACTCGTCGGTAAAGCTCTCGTTACGGACCTCGAGGCCGGTGCCGTGACCGACGGGGCGCACGCTCCCTTCGGGGACCATGAAGCCATCCTCGCGCCAGCCGAGTACGTTGCCGAGCACGGCCGCGCCCAGGATGGTGACGATGCCGATGTGATTGAGGAAGGTGCCCAGCTTGCCGAAGCGGTTGCGGTCGGCAAAGACGGCCAGGGCGGGGCCGTCGTGCCAGGGGATGACGCGGTAGCGATGGGCGCCCAGGACCTTCATCACCTGGACCTGGGCCTGCTCGGGGGCCAGGCCGGGGGCGTGGAACTCAGCGCGCAGGGGGGCCTTGTCGAACAGGCGCGGGGGAACCCTGACCGCAGGGCGGCGGATGCTGGCCAGGATGCCCGGCAGGCGGTTGATGGTGCAGACGACGACGGCCAGGGCCAGCACCGCCAGGGTCCCGCGGAACCAGGCGGAGGAGAAGACGCGGTAGAGGTCGAGGGTGGCGAAGAGGCTGGCCCACGGCTCACCGTATTTACCACGGGGGCGGGCCAGCCAGGCGGCGTAGGAATCGGGGTTGGCCGCGACGTCGGCCGGGGCCTGCATGATGAGGGTGCCGGCCAGGACCCCGACGGCGGCGATGGTGATGAGGAAGATGGCGAAGCGGACGGAGGAGAGCAGGCGCCACAGGCGATCGAAGGGGTCGTTCCGGGAGGCGCGGGCGCGCGAGATGCTGGGCACCTCAGGGACGAGCTGTGCCGGCGCGCGGGCGCGTACAGGGTCCGCCATGCGACTACAGGAGAATTCTACGAAACGCGATCGGCAAAGACGGCCAGAAAGCACTGAACACACAAAAGGAGAAGCCCGGGTACCCGCAGGCACCCGGGCGTCCTCTCCCTGCCGTCAGCACGCACGGTGCGGCTGCCAAGCGTCCGGAGCGCGAGCCGAAAGGTGATTGGGCCGCCGGCCACGCATGACCGGTTTGGGCCCACCACAGACCGGTGAGTGAACAGCTTGATCGGCGCCCCTGAAGGACTTGAAGGCGGAGCACCGATTCCTGTCGCGCTCGCGGGAAAACAGTATAGCACATACGGTGCCACGGCCCCGCGCCGGGGCCCCCACCCGGGTGAATGCCGCCCCTCCGCACTGTCCCCCCTCCCCGGCGCGGAGACGCGGGGAGAGCCCTCACCCCCCGGCCCCTCTCCCGCGTGCGGGAGAGGGGGGACGACGGCCGTGGGGAGGACGGACGTCACCTCCTGGCCCCCGCTCCGACACGGAGAGGGGGGACGACGGCCATGGGGAGCAGCCCTCACCCCCCCGGCCCCTCTCCCGCATGCGGGAGAGGGGGCACAAGGGACAGGGCCTGGCGCCGTCCGGACTTCTTGCGCGTGCCTAGCTAAGAGGGCCGATTAGCACTCGGGCGCGGAGAGTGCTAGAATGAGGGCGCCAACGCCCGTGGGAGCGCTCGCTCCCGGAGACTGCCGACTGCGGCGGATGCAGTCGGCAACTGCGAAGATGAGAGCACAGCGCAACAGGAGGTAGATTCCGTATGGCTCAGGCAACCGCCACCAAGACCAAGCTGCGGCCACTCGGCGACAAGGTCGTGGTACGGCCGACGCAGCGTGAGGAGACGACCAAGAGCGGCATCGTGCTGCCGGACACGGCCAAGGAGAAGCCCCAGGAGGGCACGATCATCGCCGTGGGCACGGGCCGGCTGCTGGAGAACGGCCAGCGGGTGCCGCTGGACGTCAAGGAGGGCCAGAAGGTGCTCTTCGCCAAGTACGCCGGCACGGAGGTGAAGATCGACAGCGAGGAGCTGCTGATCCTGTCTGAGAAGGACATCCTGGCCGTCGTCGAGGAGTAACCGGTCCGGTCAGGTCCGGCTAGGTCCGGCCAGCCACGGCCACGGCCTGGCTGGCACGGGCCGGAGGAGGCTTGCGTCGGGGAGCACGGTGATGGCCGGGGGTATGGCCTGGCTGGCACGGGCCGTCGATCGCTCCCACGGCCAAGCGCCGCCGGCCTCACGCCGGATGGCAGGCTGCTGAACGACTGGACGACAGGGCGGTGCGCACCGCCCTGTCGTTTCTTTCTTGTACGCGTGTGGCCATCTCCGCCGTAGCGCTTGCTTCCCTGGGGAGGTGTTGCATAAGCACGTGGAGATCTTCTCCCCGCGGCTGGCATTCCCTCGCCATGTCGGAGAGGGCGCGGCTCCGGCCGCAGGGGGTGAGGTCCGTCCTCCGTCGGTGCGGCGCGGCCACTGCGGAGGGTGTACGCGCACCCGGCACTGTTTCCGGAGCGACGGGCAGGCCGTGCCGGGCGCGTGCCGCGGGTTAGGGGCGGGGATCAGTCGGTGGTCTGGGATTCCAGCTCCAGATCGGCGTCGACCATGAGATTGACCAGGTCTTCGAAGGAGACCTGGGGGGACCAGCCGAGCCGCTCGCGGGCCTTCTGGGGATTGCCGACCAGCAGGTCGACCTCGGCGGGGCGGAAGAGGGCCGGATCGACAACCACGTAGTCGCGCCAGTTCTGGATGCCGGCGCGGCGGAAGGCGAGCTCGCAGAACTCGGCCACGCGGTGCGTCTGGCCGGTGGCGATGACGTAGTCGTCCGGCTGCGGCTGCTGGAGCATGAGCCACATGGCGCGGACGTAGTCGCCGGCGTAGCCCCAGTCGCGCTGGGCGTCGAGGTTGCCCAGCCGGAGCTCCTTCTGCTTGCCGAGCTTGATCCGCGCCACGCCGCGGGTGATCTTGCGGGTGACGAACTCGTAGCCGCGGCGGGGGCTCTCGGTATTGAAGACGATGCCAGAGCAGGCGAAGAGCCCGTACGACTCGCGATAGTTGACGGTGATCCAGTGGCCGTAGAGCTTGGCCACGCCGTAGGGGCTGCGGGGATAGAAGGGGGTGCGTTCGGTCTGGGGGACCTCCTGGACCTTGCCGAACATCTCGCTGGACGAGGCCTGGTAGAAGCGGCAGGGCCATTCGAGGACGCGGATGGCCTCCAGCATGCGCGCGACCCCCAGGGCGGTGAACTCGCCGGTCATGACTGGCGCGGTGAAGGAGGCAGGGACGAACGACTGGGCCGCCAGGTTGTAGACCTCGTCGGGCCGGGCGAGGCGGAAGGCGCGAATGAGCGATCCCTGGTCCAGGAGGTCGGCGTCGAGCAGCTCCACCTTGCCGAGCAGGTGGCGGATGCGCTCGTCGGTCACGACGCTGGAGCGGCGGATGAGGCCAAAGACCTCGTAGTTCTTGTCCAGCAGGAACTCGGCCAGGTAGCTTCCCACCTGGCCGGTGATGCCGGTAATCAGGGCGCGTGGCATGGCAGGTCTCCTTCTGGCGCAGCGTGGCGCGCCGCCGCCTCCGCGCCACGACGAGCGGCGCGGGGGCACGGCCGCCCACCAGCGTAACGGCAGATTTGCAGCAAGAGCAATAGTGGAGGCCAGCATTTGCATCACAGTACAATTCCGGCCATGGACCCGGTAGGAGCGCGGATCCGGCAGCTGCGCCGGAGCCGGCGACCGCCGATGACGCTGGCGGACGTGGCGGGGAGCGAGCTCTCGATTGGGCTGCTGAGCCGGATCGAACGGGGGCAGGTCAACCCGTCGCTGGCCACGCTGCGCGTGATTGCCCGCCGGCTGGGCGTCACGCTGGCGCAGCTCTTTGAGGAGGATGACCGGGAGGCGCGCGAGGCGGAGCGGGCGCTGGAGCGCGCCCGCGCGCTGCTGCTAGCCGGCGACGCGGGGGCGGCGGCGCGGCTGGCGGAGGAGGCCGCTGACCGGCCGGCGAGG
>DAOTTI010000187.1:0-23282 GCA_034437795.1 Chloroflexota bacterium
GCCCTGGCCCCGGCCCAGACGGGCGGGGCCAGGTCGCTCCCGCCGGCGACCATTAGCTGGGAGACCTTCCGCGGGTTCACGCCCGCCACCGAATGGCCCAAGGTGATGGTGGAGACCTTCCAGCAGAAATACCCGCACATCAAGGTGGAGGCGCGGGCCATCGCCCTGGACGGCGGTAACCAGCAGAGCGCCTACCCCAAGATGCTGGCCAACGCCGCGGCCGGCACCCTGGGCGACGTGCACGCCTGGGACCCGTCGCACTGGCAGCTCTATCAGGCCATCAAGCGCAACATCATCCGGCCGATCGACCAGTTCGTGGCCCGCGAGAAGTACGACCTCAACCAGTTCTACAAGGTCTTCATCGACTACCAGCGGTGGGAGGGCAAGCTGTGGGGGCTGCCGAGCTGGGGCTGGACCGGCCAGGACGGGCTACTCTACAACACGGAGCTGATGCAGGCCGCCGGCGTCACCTTCCCTGCCCAGAACTCGCCCGATTGGACCATGCAGCGGCTGTACGAGATCGCCGTCAAGGTCGGCCGCTTCATCGAGAAGACCGGCGGGTTCGGCATCCGGTTCACTCTGCCCGGCGCCGCCGGCGTCACGGTCGTCTGCCGCGCCTTCAACGGCGATAACCTGAGCCCCGATGGCAAGCGCTCGACGCTGCTGGACCCGCAGCCCAAGGAGGCCATGCGCTGGGTCTGGGACCTGGCCAACAAGGAGAAGGTCGTGGCCCTGCCCGGCGCCTATCAGGGCAACCCCTTCCTGAACGGCACGCTGGGGATCGACCAGCAGGGCTCGCTGGGCGTCTTCAACACCAATCGCGACAACAAGGACGGCATCCTGAAGTTCAAGGCCCAGCTCTTCCCCAAGCGCCGCGACGGCAAGCGCCCCTCGCAGCTCCGCGGCGGGACCTGGAACATCTACGCTCAGTCCAAGTTCCCCGACCACGCCTGGGAGTTCATCAAGCACATCACCAGCCGCGAGGGCACGCTGCTGTTCAACACCATCGGCGGTAACGGCGCGCTCGTCCGCCCCGACATCATGGACGACCCCTACTTCCAGGACCCCAACTTCAAGGTCTACCTGGAGAACTTCGAGAACTCCATGCTGCACGTCGTCCCCCACAACTTCCGCGGCACGGAGTTCGAGGCGGCCTTTGGGGAGAAGGGGACCCCCTGGTACAAGGGCGAGACCGGCTTCGAGGACGGGCTGAAGCTCTGGAACGACGAGCTCCAGCGCATCCTCGATCTCCCGCCGATCTGAGCCCCGCGCCAGGCAGAGGCGTGGCCAGGTGGGGCCGGCTGAAGCCACCGCACGTGAGCTGGTGGCCGGCGATGCGCCGGCCATAGCGCCGTGGCGTGGGGCGCACCTGCGCCTGAACTCCTTTGGAGCCAATCCGGCGGCCCATGCCGACGGGTTTGGCCGGCAGCCAACCACTGTCTCCTACTTCGTGGGGGAGCCAGCGCGGTGGCGGGCGACGGTGCCGGTGTGGCGGGGCCTACGCGACATGGACCTGCGATACGACCTTTCCATGTCTCCGTGTCCCTGCGTCGGGGCGGCGGGGCCGCGGGAGGAAGAGATTGGTATACTTATCCAGCCAGGCGCCCGTAGCTCAGGGGATAGAGCGCTTGCCTCCGGAGCAAGAGGCCGCAGGTTCGATTCCTGCCGGGCGTACCAGCAGGGTGCAATGTCGCATATGGCGCGTCACCGGTGGAGCACGCCGTAGTCCGGCGGCTCCACTCCTTTTTTGGGCGCATCGTTGGCGCTTCCGCGCCGTTTGCGATGCATCATCGGCTGTTCACTACTGTTCGCGTTGCACGGCTCTGCCCCCGCGCCCGACCTCAATAGCATCGTCGGAGATAGCCCATGCCCGGACTGGAAGATGAGTTTGGCGACGTCGTCAAGAAGGCGCGCAGCGGGCTGGGCCTGACCCAGGCCGAGCTAGGCGCGCGGGCCGGCCTCTCTGAAGCCGATGTCCGCGCCATCGAGGCCTACACGCTGCGCCCGGACGAGGCGCACGTCCGCCGCCTCGCCGCCATCCTGGGCCTGCGCCCCGACCAGCTGTGGGCCCTGGCCCAGGACTCCTGGTCCGCTCCCGACGTCCCCTGGACCATCGGCGACGCCTACGCCGTCGAGCGCCTGACCAACCGCTACCCCGAGCACTGCTACGTCGTCGTCGCTCCCTCCGGCGAATGCCTGATCGTCGATCCCGGCGACGAGGCGGAGCGCGTCGTCCACACCGCCAGTGCCGGTGGACGCACCGCCGTGGCCATCCTCATCACCCACGCCCACCGCGACCATACCGGCGCCGTCGTGCCCGTGCAGCGCGCGACGGACGCGCCGGTCTTCGTGCACCAGGCCGATGTCCAGGGCGTGGCCGGCGTCCCCACCGCGTCAGTGAAGACCTTCGCCGGCGACGGTGAGGTTCGCGCGGGGAGCTTCACCATCCGCCTGTTGCACACCCCCGGACACACCGCCGGCAGCGCTACCTACGTCCTGGCTGCGGGCCGGCACACCGCCGCCTTCTGCGGCGATACGCTCTTCGCCGGCTCCGCCGGCAACGCCCGCCACAGCTACGAAGCGATCCTGGCCTCCCTGCGCCAGAAGATTGGCCGGCTCCCGCCGGAAACGGTCCTCTATCCGGGCCACGGCCCGGCCACCACGCTCGCCCACGAGCTGGCGTGGAACCCGTTCCTGTGACCGCACGGTCAGACCCCGACCAACGATCCATCCCCTCTCCCTGTGGGCGGGGGCCAGGGTGAGGGCTCCTTAGACTCCCGTCTCCCCATGGGAGAGGGTTAGGGGGAAGCACATCGTCCGGCGTACCTGGGAGATGCCCCGTCTCCCCATGGGAGAGGGTTAGGGTCAGGGCGCCGCTCGTGAATACTGCCGGCTAAACGGAGCGGGTAGGCATCCGCGATCGTGAAGCAGGTCGGCTATGCCACCGCCGCCACCGGCTGGGGAGGCGCAGCCGCCGCGGCCGCGCGCCGCGCCGCATGTACGATCACATCAGCGGCATCCTCGATGCTCAGGCGGCTGGTGTTCACCACCAGGTCGTAACGCAGCGGGTCCAGCCAGTTCTGGCCGTAGAACTGACGCGCATAGGCGGCGCGCCGGCGGTCGCTCTCCTTGATCCGGTCCAGCGCGTCAAAGGCGTCCAGCCCCTCCGCCGCCATCACCCGCTGGATCCGCTGGCGCTGGCCGGCGATGACCAGCACGTGCAGCGCCCCTGGAACGCCGGCCAGGGCCTCGTTGCCCGCGCGCCCGACGATCACCACGTCGCCCTGCGCCGCTTCCGCCCGCATCGTCCGCGCCAGGAGCGCGGCGTAGGCCTCCGCCGCCCAATAGGCCGGGGAGAGGATGCCCTCCCCTCGCGCGATGATCGGGCCGGTCGGCGGATAGCGGTCGCCGAGCACGTCCGGCACCTCGGGGTCGATCGGCGGCATCGGGAACAGGCGCACCAGATCGATGGGGCGCAAGAGCATGCTGCGCCCGCGCTCGTCCAGCTCCTCCAGGTACCGCAGGGGAATGCCGGACCGCTCGCTGGCCCGCACCAGCAGGTCACGGTCAAGCAGGCGCGCGCCAAGCTGCTCAGCCACCAGGGAGGCGATCTCCTCCCCCCCGCTCCCCAGCTGGCGCCCGATGGTCACTACAGGCATCGCGGCCCAGATTATAGCGGGGCCACGGCGCACGGTGGCAGGGTCGGGCAGGGGTACGGCTTAGCCCCGCCCATAGGGAGTGATGGCTGCCCCCTCCGGCGCGGCACAGCCACCGTGGGTAAGATCCTCACCCCCCTGGCCCTCGTTCCCCCGCTCCGTGTCGGAGCGGGGGAACGAGGGCCCAGCCGCACGACCGTGGCCGGCGTTCCCCTCTCCGTGCCGGAGCGGGGCCGCCGCGGGGCCCAGCCCTACGACCGTGGCCGGCGTTCCCCCGCTCCGTGTCGGAGAGGGGGCTAGGGGGTGAGGTCCGTCCCCGCGTCGGGGGCACCCCCGACCTACGCCGCCTCGGCGCGAGCGGCCTCCGCTAGCCCCACTGTGATCGACCCGCCCACGGTGCGCAGCTCCAGCGAGGCGCTGCCGCCGTTATAGGTGCCCTGGTACTTGGGGGAGAGGCGGGAGCCGCTGAACTGGCCCTGGACGCCAGGCAGATCGACGCTGATGTTGCCAGCCGTCGTCGAGGCGTCGATCGCCACGGACGAATCGGGCGTGAGGTGCACGCGGATGCTACCCCCCGCCGTCCTGGCGCGATGCTCGCCCGCCAGCAGGCGCGCCCCATCTATCGTGATCGAGCCGCCCGCCGTCTCGGCGACGAACGCCCCTGTCAGGCCCCGGAAGTGGATGCCGCCCCCGGCCGTCTTGAGATTGGCCTGGGCCGGCTGGCCCTCCACGTCGATCCCGCCGCCCGCAGTCCGCGCCGCCAGCGCGCCGTCGCCGTGGGCGCGGACCCGAATACCGCCCCCGGCCGTCTTCAGCTCAACGGGACAGGAGAAGCCCCGCACGTCGAGCCCCCCGCCGGCGGTCTGCAGGCTCAGGTGGCTGACGTGCCGCGGCACGCGTACCACCAGCCGGGGCATGCGCGCGTGGGGCTCGGTCCGGTGCGCCGCCAGCACCACCTGGTCGTCCTTACGGGCCACGTACACGGCAAAGTTGTAGAAATCGTCCCCCTCCAGGTCCACCCGCGCCGGGCCGTCGACCGCCTTCGCCTCGATCCCGCCGGCCTCCGATTCGATCGCCAGCCGCGCCCCTTCCGGCACCTCAAACGTGCCCCGGTCCCCTTCGGAAAGGGCGAGAAACTGCCAGCCCTCCGCCTCACGCTCCTGCCGCCGGCGCAGCCCCGCCAGCGACCCGAAGTGCCCCCCGTGCCACGCGCCGGCCCAGGATCCCTTCCATCCCGTCCAGGCCTTGCCGGAGAGCGCGCCGGTCACCGACTCCACCACGCTCTCCACCAGGCTACCGATCGGATCGTCCTCGCGTGCGCGGCGCCGTTCCTCACGTGTGCCCTCCCTCAGGGCCTCCAACAGCCGCGCTCCCTCCTCAGGCGTGATCTTGCCCTCGCGCACCATCTCCAGCACGCGCAGGCGTTCTTCGCTCATCAGCCCACCTCCATGCGGTGTGATCGAGACCATGGTAAAGCTTTCGCAGCCAAATGTCAATATCATTCATGGCTATCTCAATTTTGTCGAGCGTGCCTTCCAATCCCCAGCAGGCCCCGGAACGGCCGCTGCGCCACCGTCGCCGGCAGGTGAACGACGCTCTCCGTCACGCTGGACAGGCAGAGGGCCAGGGGGGCAGGAGGGTCCCGTCTGCCTATGGGAGAGGGTTAGGGTGAGGGCTCCGCTCATGAATGATCCGGCCCATCGAAAACAGCGCAGGCAGAAGCAGACGCCGGCCGCCGCCGGCCTGCTGCCGCGCTCTGGCCAGAGCCAATGGGCACCGATGGCGGCCTGCTTCCGCTCTCACCGGCGGGCGTACGCAACCGTTCCGACTGGCTACCGGCCATGGCCGCCGTTCCCCCGCTCCGACACGGAGAACGGGCGGGGCGTCAGGGCCACCGTGGGAGAAACCCTCTCCCCGTGGCCGCCGTTCGCCCTCTCCGTGTCGGAGCGGGGGCGGCGGGGCCAAGCCACACGGCGGGGTAGGGCAGGGGTGCGGTGCGGCCCCGACCGAAGGGGGTGACTACTCGTCCCCGTGTCTCCGCGTCCCCGCGACCGGCCAGGGGACAGGGGGCTACGGGGTCGCGGCCTGCTCCAGCTCCCGCAGGCGTTCGTCGAGGGCCCGCAGCTCTTCCCCGAACCGCGCGAAGTCGGCGGCGCGGAGCGCCTCCAGGGCCCGCTGGTACGCCTCGCGGGCGGCGCGGGCGGCGGCCGCGGCCCGCGCGTCCGTTACCCCCGTCTCTGGGGGCGCCCGGCCCGCCACCGGCGCCGCGCCGGGCGGAGCCGGCGCCACCCCCGTCCCCAGGGCCTGAGCCGTCTCCGGCCCGAAGATGCGGGCGATGGCCTCCCCCAGCGTCGGCTCCATCACCAGCCGGTTGCCGGTAGCCAGCACCACGCGCTTCAGTTCTGGCAGCCGGCTGGCCTCCGCCTGCAGATAGATCGGCTCGACGTAGAGCGTGGAAGCGCCGATGGGAATGACCAGCAGGTTGCCGCGGATCACCCGCGAGCCCATCTGGTTCCAGAGCGTGAGCTGCGCAGAGATGGTCGGGTCCTGGTCGATGCGGGCGTCGATCTGCGCCGGGCCGTAGATCAGGCGGTCGCGCGGGAACTTGTACAGTAGCAGCTTGCCGTACTCAGCCCCATCTGATCTCGCCGCCAGCCAGGCCACCATGTTGTCCCGCGTTGCAGGGGTAAAGGGCAGGATCAGGACGAACTCCTCGCGCGCCTGGCCGGGCAGGCGCATGATCACGTAGTACGGCTCCACCGGCACCCGCTGGCTGCCGGTGGACTCGGCGGGCAGGCTCCACAGGTCCTCCCCGTTATAGAAGACCTGCGGGTCCTGCACGTGGTACCGGCGCAGGATCTCCGCCTGGGCACGGAAGAGGTCCTCCGGATAGCGGACGTGCTGGCGCAGCGACGCCGGCATCTCTGCCAGCGGGCGGAAGACGTCGGGGAAGATGGCGGCGTAGGTCTGGGCAATGGGGTCGGTGGCGTCGGCCAGGTAGATGGCCACGGAGCCGTCATAGGCATCGACCACGATCTTGGCGCTGTTACGGATGTAGTTGTAGGCGGTGCGCCGGAAGACGACGGGCGGCGCCCCGCCCGCCGTCGGCGTCTGCTGGCCGGTAATCGCCGTCTCGCGCGCCGGCGGTCCGACGCGCTCGACGATGCGCTGGGCGTACGGGAACCGGTCGGTGGTGGTGTAGCCGTCCACCATCCAGTAGAGCTTCCCGTCGGCCACCACCAGGTACGGGTCCCCGTCCAGCCGCAGGAAGGGGGCCAGGCGCTGCACGCGCTCCCGCACCGTGCGCCGGAACAGGACCGCGCTGTCCGGCCGGAGATAGGTGCTCACCAGCAGATTGAAGTCCCCAAAGTACCAGGCTAGGAGCGCGCGGCGCCAGATCGGGCCCAGCCGCACCCCGCTTTCTCCCTGATAGGTGGTGAAGACGCTCTGGTCACCCCGCGGGAAGTCGAACTCCTGGATGCCGGACCTGACCAGGACGTAGCCCGTCGTCTGCTCCCCGTAGTAGACCTGGGGACGCTCCACGCGGATCTTGCCCGTGGGAGGCAGGTCCTGGATGAAGAAGGCCGGCAGCCCCTCCGGGGTAACCTCGTTCACGGGGCTCATGGCCACGCCGTAGCCGTGGGTGTATTGCAGGCGGCGGTTCACCCAGGTCTGCGCCGCCGCCCCCAGGCGCTCGGGCGCCAGCTCCCGCGCGCTGAGCATCACCTGCCGGTACTGGCCGTCCACGACGTAGCGGTCGATGTCAATGTCGTCGAAGACGTAGTAGGGGCGGATGGACTGGATCTGGTTGTAGGTATCTTTCAGGGGCCGGTGGTCCCACAGCCGGATGTTGGCCACCGTCTGCCGGTTGGTGATCAGCTCGTCGGGCCGGACCGCCTCCTCGGCGGGAAACGTCTGCTCCTCGGTCTGGTGGATACCGAAGGCGAGGCGGGTGAACTGGATATTCCGCTCGAGGTACGGCGTCTCCTGCGCCAGCTCTGCCGGATCGACCTGCAGGCGCTGCACCACGAAGGGCAGCAGGCCGCGGCCCACCACCAGCACCGCGCCGAACAGGACCGCGCTCAGGATCAGGGGCAGGTAGTCGCGCCGGAAGGCGGTCACCGCCGCGGCCACGGCGCCGGCGACGGCGGCGAGTGCCAGCACGCGGATCGCCGGCAGGCGCGCGTGCAGGTCCGTGAAGTTGGCGCCCACCATCCGGTCGTGGCGCGCCAGCAGCAGGTCGTAGCCGTCCAGCCAGATGCCCGCGCCCACGAGTAGCGCCAGGGCCGCGACCAGGAACAGGACGTGGGAGCGCATGGCGCGGGCGCGATTGCCCAGGTAGAAGGCGGCGTGCTCCAGCCCCGGATCGACGACGTACAGGGCCAGCGCGTAGAGGGCGACCACCACCCCCAGCGTCAGCAGCACCGTCCAGAAGAGCCAGCTCTGCAGCCAGGCTAGCAGCGGGACATGGAAGACGTGGAAGGCCACGTCACGCTGGAAGACCGGATCGGTGACGCCGAACGGCACAGCGTGCCGCGCGCGCTGCACGCTCTCCCACTGGCCGGAGGCGGTGAGCCCCATGACGACGGCCAGGACCAGGCCGGCGATGATCGCCAACTCCCCACCGATCCGCTCCAGCAGCCAGCGCCCTGCGTCGGGACCGCCCATCACCTCCGCCAGATCGCTGAAGGGGCGCGGGCGGTCCGGTCCAAATGGCCGGTACCCGCCCCCGCCGAAGATGCTGCCGAACCAGTCGCCCGGCGCCCCCGCCTCACCCAGGCGGGGCGGGCTGCGCCGCAGCAGGCGCTGGGCCACCCGGCGCGCCAGCAGGACGTTGGGCAGGAACAGCGCCAGAAAGATGGCTGCGCCAGCGAAGAAGAGGACGACGCGCGTCAGCAGCGTGACGACGAAGACGGAGCGGTAGCCGGTGGAGAGAAACCACAGGTAGTCCACGTAGAGCGAGACCAGCCGGCTACCAAAGAGCAGCAGGACGGCGGCGGCGATCGCCGCGGTGATGACGACGGGACGCGCGGCACGACTCACGATGCGCTGCTCCAGCCGCCTCACAGGTGCTCCACCGCCCCCTCGTCCAGCCCAAGATAGTGGCCGAACTCATGGAGCACCGTGCGGCGGATCTCCTCCCAGAGCCGCCGCCGGCGCCGGCAGTGGCGCAGCAGGGGCCGGCGGAAGATGGCGATCACGTCCGGCGTGGCCAGCTGGTAGCCCGTGGTGCGCTCCGACAGGGGGACGCCGCGGTAGATGCCGAACAGGGGCCGCCGCCCCAGGTCGGGGCTAGCGGCGTAATCGTCTCGCCGCGGGCGCTGCTCAACGACCACCATCACGTTGTCCGCGGCGGCGCGGAAGCGGGGCGGCAGCGAGTCGATCGCCCGTCGCACGTACCGGCGGAAGCGCCCGCGGCTGGCGTAGAGCCGCGGCCGGTCGCCCCCGCCCGCCTCGGCCGCGTCCGGCCCCGGCGCGGTGAGATCAGATCCGAGCATTGGCCACGCCTCCATAGTCTCCCCTGCCATTCCCTCTGGCAGGGGGCTGGTCCCTCTCCATCTCCGCTCCCTGTGGGAGAAGGCTAGGGTGAGGGCTCCTTCACACCGTTGTACCACCGACCATCGAAGGACCGGCTGCCCGCAGGCGGCGCAGCTCCAGCCGTTCCACACCGGCGCGCTACGACACCGGCGGCCGGTGGTCGTCGATCCGCTCTTCGACCGGCCAGGCCCCCAGCACCTTGACGTAGGTGCAGGCCTCCTGCATCTCGGCCAGCGCCGCCGCGGCGTTGGGATCCTCGGGATGGCCGACGAAATCGACGAAGAAGATGTACTCCCACGGCTGCCGGCGGGAAGGACGCGATTCGATGCGGGTCAGGTTGATCCCCCGCTTGGCGAAGTAGGACAGCACATCGTGCAGCGCGCCGACGCGGTCGCGCACCGAGAACAGCACGGAGGTCTTGTCGCGCCCGCTGGGGCTTCCGATCCGCTCACCAATCAGGAGAAAGCGGGTGGTGTTGTTGGCCTGGTCCTGAATGGCCCGCGCCAGCACGCGCAGGCCGTACTGGCCGGCCGCGTCCTCCGTGCCAATCGCGGCCACCCCCTCCTCCGTGGCCGCGTGCTGGGCCGCCGCCGCCGTGGAGCTGCTCTCCACCGTCTCCACATTGGGCAGATTGACGGCCAGCCAGTTGCGGCACTGGGCGATGGCCTGGGGATGGGAATAGACGCGGCGCACCGCGCTCAGCGGGCCCCGCCCGATCAGGTGGTGGGTCACGCGCAGCAGGATCTCGGCGCAGATCTTGAGCGGCGTATCGACGAACAGGTCCAGCGTCTGGCCGACCGAGCCCTCGGTCGAGTTCTCGACCGGCACCACCCCGTAATCGGACTCGCCCCGCTCGGTCATGCGGAAGACGTCGGCCACGGTGCGCGCGGGCAGATACTCGACGAAGCTGCCGAAGCGGACCCGCGCGGCCGTCTCCGCCGCCAGGTGGGTGAAGGTGCGCTCCGGGCCGAGATAGGCGATCCGGAGCGGGCGCTGCAGCGCCCGTGAGGCGGAGAGGATCTCCCCGTAGATGGCGCGGACGTGGGCCTCCGTCAGCGGCCCGCGGTTGGCCGCCAGGACGTTCCGGAGCACCTCCTGCTCGCGGCTCGGCACGTAGGTGCTCACGTCCCCATTGCGCTTGATCCGCGCGATCTCCACCGACGCCTGGGCGCGGCGATTGAGAAGCTCGATCAGCTGGCGGTCGATGGCGTCGATCTCGCGCCGGATGGTGGCGAGCGCACTGGCCTGCTCCGCTCCGTTCTCGCCGGCCGTTTCGGTCGGCTCGGTGGGTTCGGGCTGCGCGGTGGCCCTGTCCGGCGTGTGTGGCACGCTTTGCGCTTGAGACATGTATCGCCGCATTCTAGCAAGGGGATCGTCAGCGAGGTGTGACATGCCGGACGGTGAACTGCTTCCCATTCTGGCCCTGACCATGGGCGATCCGGTCGGGATCGGCCCTGAGGTGGTGGCCAAGGCCCTGGCCGCGCCGGAGGTGCAGGCCGCCTGCCGGCCCCTGGTGGTGGGCAACGCGGCGGTGCTGCGCCGCGCCGCCGCCCAATGCGGCATCCGGCTCGATGTGCGCGAGGCCGGCTCGGTCGATGACCTCGTCACGGGGCCGGGGGTCGCCAGCGTGCTCGATCCGCTGGCCGGCGCGGGCGCCCCCGACCTGGCGGCGCTGCCGCTGGGTCGCGTCTCGGCCGAGGCCGGGCGCGCCTCCGTCGCGTACGTCCTGGCGGCTATCGATCTGGCCATGGCCCGCCGCGTGGCGGGGATGGTCACCGCGCCGATCAACAAGGAGGCGATGAACCGCGCCGGCTTCCACTATGCCGGCCATACCGAACTGCTGGCCGAGCGCACCGGCAGGCCCGAGGCCGCCATGATGCTCGTCACCGGCCACCTGCGCGTGGCGCACGTGACCACGCACGTCGCCTTGGAACGGGTGCCTGAGCTGATCACGCCGGAACGGCTGGCCACCGTCTTCGACCTGACCTGGGAGGCGGTCCGGCAGCTGGGGATCGAGCGCCCCCGCATCGCCGTCGCCGGCCTGAACCCCCACGCGGGGGAGCACGGCCTGTTCGGCTCCCAGGAGGAGGCGGTGATCGCGCCGGCCGTTAACGCCGCGCAGGCGCAGGGCCGCGACTTCAGCGGCCCCTGGCCCCCGGACACCATCTTCGCGCGGGCGCAGCGCCGTGAGTTCGACGCCGTGGTGGCCATGTACCACGACCAGGGGCACATCGCCATCAAGATGGTCGGCTTCGACGAAGGCGTGAACGTCAGCCTGGGCCTGCCCATCGTGCGCACGTCGGTCGATCACGGCACGGCCTTCGACATCGCCGGCAAGGGCATCGCGCGCCCCGTCTCCATGATCCAGGCCACCCTCCTGGCGGCGCAACTGGCCAGGGCCAGAGGGCTGGCCGGCGGCTCCGTGCCAGGCGGCGGGCCGCCTGGCGTACAATAACCGACGCGCCAGTCTATTTCTCCCTCCACGCGGGGACCCTGGGAGCAGCTACATGGCCATCGTCGACCTGACCCGTACCGCCGCCGCGCCCTCACCCCACGGGCAGGCGCGTCGCCGGCGCCCGTCGCCGGCGCCGGCCGCGGGGGAGACGCCCGTCGCCCATCCGGCGTCGCCCGCCGCGCCCGATCCGGCCGTGGAGCAGGCCATCCTGGATGCAGCGGACCGCGGCCGCCGGATCTCCGCGGCGGAGGCGCTCTATCTACTGGAGCACGGCCGGCTGGACCGCATCCGCGAGGTGGCCGACGCCATCCGGCGCCGGCGCTTCCCCCACGGCTACGCCACCTTCATCATCGACCGCAACATCAACTACACCAACGTCTGCGTCATTCGCTGCTCGTTCTGCGCCTTCTACCGTCTGCCCGGGCACCCCGAGGGCTACCGGCGCTCCAAGGAAGAGATCTTCCGCCGCATCGAGGAGGCGTTGGATCGGGGCGCCACCCAGATCATGTTCCAGGGAGGCCATGACCCCAAGCTGACTATCTCCTACTATGAAGACCTACTCTCCTCGGTCAAGGCGCGGTATCCCGTCACGTTGCACAGCCTCTCGCCGTCGGAGGTGCACCACATCGCGCGCTACTCGCGCCTGACCATCGCCGAGACGCTGCGCCGCCTCAAGGCCGCCGGCCTGGACTCCTTGCCCGGCGGAGGGGCCGAGATCCTTTCGGAACGGGTCCGGCAGGCAATCAGCCCGCTCAAAAACAGCGCCGCCGCGTGGATTGCGATCATGGACGAGGCCCATCGCCAGCGCATCCGCACCACGGCCACGATGATGCTCGGGCACGTGGAGACCCTGGCCGAGCGGGTCGAGCACTTCCAGCGCATCCGCAACTCCCAGGACCGCGCCCTGGCGGAGGTCGGCCCGGGCCAGGGCTATCGCGCCTTCATCCCCTGGACCTATCAGCCCGACCATACCGAGCTGGCGGCGGTTGCGCCCCACCGCACCAGCGCCGACGACTATCTCAAGACGCTGGCCGTCTCCCGCCTCTTCTTCGACAACATCGACCATATCCAGGGATCGTGGCTGACGGTGGGCAAGCTGGCGGGCCAGCGCAGCCTGGCCTACGGCGCCGACGATCTCGGCTCGATCATGCTGGAGGAGAACGTCGTCTCGGCCGCGGGCGTGGTCGAGAAATGCATGACCGACGACGAGATGATCCGCCTCATCCGCCAGGCAGGGCGGGTGCCGGCGCTCCGCGACACCCACTACCGCATCATCCAGGTCTTCTAGCCCCAATCCCTTGCCGGCGGGGCCCTCACCCTCAGGAGAGCGCTAATCGCCGGCGCTCACCCATTCGATCTGGGGCATACTGGGGAGCAGGCCGGCGGCGTAGCCCCGCTCCAGGAAGCGCTCGATGGCCAGCCTCCCCTCTTGGCCCATGTCCAGCGTCAGCTCGTTGACGTACATCCCCACGAAGCGGTCGGCCGTCGCGCGGGCCATGCCGCGGGCGAACTGGAGGGCATACTCCAGCGCCTCCTGGCGATGGGCCAGGCCATAGGCAATGCTTTCTTGCAGCAGGCGTGAGACGCGCCCCATCAGGGCCGGGCCAAGGTCCTTCCGCACCACGTTCACGCCCAGCGGGAGGGGCAGGCCGGTCTCGCCCTGCCACCATTCCCCCATGTCCCACACCTTCACCAGGCCCCGCTCGCCGTGCGTCAGCTGGCCCTCGTGGATCAGCAGGCCGGCGTCGACGCGCCCCGCCGCCACCTCGTCCATGATGCGGTCGAAGGGGACCACCGCCTCGTCAAAGTCTCGCAGGAACAGGCGCAGCCCCAGGTAGGCGCTGGTCAGCTTCCCCGGCACGGCGATCCGCCGCCCGCGCAGGTCGCGCGCTTCCACCGGCTGCCGCGCCACCAGCATGGGGCCGTAGCTGCGCCCCATGCTGGCGCCGTGCGGCAGCAGGGCATAGCGCGCCCACACATAGGCGAAGGCGTGCACCGAGACGGCGGTGATCTCCAGCCGGCCTTGCATCGCCCACTGGTTGAGCGTCTGGATGTCCTGGAGCACGTGCTGGAAGCGCAGCTCCCCCGTATCGATCGCCCCTGACGCCAGCCCGTAAAACATGAAGGCGTCGTCGGAATCAGGGCTATGGCCTAGCTGCAGGGTGCGCGTCTGCGCCGCCGGTACGGCCATCCGTCAGGCTCTCCTTCCGCACTCCCCATGACGCATTACGGGTTACACATTACTCCTGGGCGGTGGGGGCGTGTCCCCCCTCACCGCAGCCGCCTCAGGAACGGCGGGATGTCCAGCGGATCGGCGTCGTCGGGGAGGGTGATGGCCTCACCGTCCACCGCCGGCGTGGCCCGCTCCTGTGCCGGCGGCGTGCGCGTGGCCGGTGGGGGCTCGGCGCGGGGCGCTCGAGGCTCCTGGGGGCGTGCGGCCGGCGCCCTGGCCGGCGACGCCGCGCGCGACGGCGCGTCCGGCATGCCGGTGGCGATCAGCGTCACCCGTAGCTCCGCCTCGGGGCGGGGATGGACGACCGCCCCCACGATGATGTTGGCGTCCGGCGCCGCGTTCTCCGTGACGTAGGCTACCACCTCGTTCATCTCGTGCAGCGTCAGGTCCGGGCCGCCGGTGACGTTGATCAGGATGCCAGACGCCCCTGCGATGGAGTGGTCGAGCAGCGGGCTAGCCACGACAGCCTGCGCCGCCTTGAGGGCGCGGCTCTCGCCACTCCCCTCGCCGATGGCCATGAGCGCGTTCCCCGCGTTCTGCATCACCGCCCGCACGTCGGCGAAGTCGAGGTTGATCAGCCCCGTCACCGTCACCAGGTCGGCGATCCCCTGCACCCCGTGGCGCAGCATGTCGTCCGCGCGCCGGAAGGCCTCCACCACGCTCATGCTGCGGTCGGCGATGCCCAGCAGTCGGTCATTGGGGATGACGATGAGGGCGTCCACGGCCTCGCGGAGCTTGGCGATCCCCTCCTCCGCCACCCGCCGGCGGCGCAGCCCCTCAAAGCTGAAGGGCAAGGTCACCACCCCGACGGTCAGGGCGCCGTGCGCGCGGGCGGCCCTGGCCACCACCGGAGCGGCCCCGGTGCCCGTGCCGCCGCCCATCCCCGCCGTGATGAAGACCATGTCCGCCCCGCCGACGGCCTCCTCGATGGCCTCGATGCTCTCTTCGGCGGCCCGCAGGCCCACCGCCGGATCGCCGCCGGCGCCCAGCCGGCGCCCGCTCGGGCCGCTGAGGCGGATCCGGTTGCGCGCCTGCGACTGCTCCAGCACCTGCGGGTCCGTGTTCATGACGATGAACTCGACGCCGCTGACCCCAGCCTCGATCATGCGGTTGACGGCATTCCCGCCGCCCCCGCCCACGCCGACGATCCGCACGTCGGTGAAGCCTCGCGGCTCGGCATGGGGCGCGGCCTCCTGGAGCGCCCGCCGCGCGGGGGAGGCCGGCGGGTCCAGCTACGCCGGCGGCGTGGGCGCGATGGGCCGAGGCAGCTGCCCCCCGCCGACGATCCTGGGAATGACCGAGGACGGGCGCTGCGTCTCGCCCAGGCGGTCGGGATTGAACCCGCCCCGTTCCTTGCGGGGGGTGGAGCCGGCCGGCAGGTCATCGCGCGCCCCGTTCGCGGGGGCGTCGTCGAACCGGCGAAAGCCGGGGCCGGATGGGCCGGATGGGCCGGATGGGCTGGATGGAGGGAAGTTAGACACGGGCTACCACCTCTTCTGCCAGGCTGCGGTAGGTGCCGACGGCCCGCCCCGCGCCGGCGTAGGAGAAGATGGACACGCCGACGGACGCCGCCTCCAGGATCTTGCTGTTGGCCGCGATCTCCGTCTGAAAGACGACCTCTCCCCAGTGCTCGCGCAGGTATTGCGAGACGGTTCGCTCCTCTTTCAGGCGCCGGTCGTACTTGGAGAGGACGATCCCCAGCACCTCCAGGCGCGGGTTGAGGTAGAGGATCTCGTCGATACTCTCCTGAAGCATCTGCAAGCCTTGCAGCGAGAAGAAGCGGGCCTCAGTTGGGATGATCACGCGGTGCGCCGCCACCAGGGCGTTGATCGTGAGCAGGCCCAGCGACGGCGGCGTGTCGATGAGCACGAACTCGTAGCGGTCGGCCACAGGGCCTAGCTGGTCGCGCAGGCGCAGCTCGCGGCCCAGCTTGTTCATCAGCGCCGCCTCCGCCGTGGCCAGCGCCAGCGACGCCGGCACCAGGTCCAGGCGCGCGCCCCCTGGCTCCTGGACGCCCAGGATCGGGAGCGGGATCTTCCGGTCAAGCAGCGACTCCGCCACCGTCGGCCCTTCGTGCGCCGACTGGCCGAAGGCAGCCGTGAGGTTGCCCTGCGGGTCCATGTCGACCAGCAGCACCCGTCTGCCCTGGATGGCGAGCGAGGCTCCGAGATTGGCCGTCGTCGTCGTCTTTCCGACGCCACCCTTCTGGTTGGCAATGGCAATGATCACGCCCATGTCCACGCAGAATCCTACCCGCCTACCGGCGGCGCGAACGCGTCTCGTTCTGGCCAGGACCGCGGCCGAAGCCCTGCGGCGAGCGAGTCTAGCACGTGCCGGCAGGGATTTGAAGCGGAAAAGCGCTCTGCCCGGCGCATCGCTTCCCCCAATCACCGCCATCGTCTGCCACGGCCGCCGCGGCCTGGCCCGTCACGGCCGCTGGCGCACGCCATCCAGCGGGTGCATCACCAGCCCCGTGGCCGGCTTGGGATGGAAATACGTGGACTTCGGCGGCATGCGGTCGCCGGCGGCGGCGACGGCACACACCTGCGCCATCGGCGTGGCGTTCAGGAGGTAGGCCTGCACCGCCTCCCCCTCGCGGACGGCGGCCACCGCCTCCCTAAAATCGGCGGTATAGGCCAGCCGGTCCGCCGCCCCGTGGCCGGGGGCGCTGGCGTGGGCCGCCTCCCCTTCGGCGCGGATCCCCAGCACGTCCCGCAGGACCAGCGTGTCGAAGACCGCCACGTCCAGCGATCGCCAGGCTGCCGACCGGTCCCGGGGCAGGCGAGCCTCCCACCGGCAGTCCTCGCGCAGCCGGAGCAGCCAGGCCCCCTCGCGCTCCAGCAGGCCGAAGACGTGGGCCGGCGCGCCGGCCTCGGCCCGCTCGCGCGCCGCGTCAGCCAGCGCTCGTTCCAGGAAGGCAGCCGTCGCGGCGTCGTCTCCCGCGGGAAGCTGCAGCCGGCTGAGCGTGAACCAGCGCGCCAACGCCGCCCGCACCTCCGCTGGCGGACGGTCGAGGGCACGGACCAGCCGGTGCGTCGGCAGCAGGAGCATGCCGGGGTCGTCGAGGGCGACCAGCATCATCAGCGCGAACTCGTACCCCGCGTCCGGATCCGGGCGCCCGCCGGCCGCCGCCACCCGCCGGCGCTGCTCATCACGGTAGATCTGGGCCGTCTGATAGCGGTGATGCCCGTCGGCAATGAAGAGCTGCTTGGGGGCCAGCGCCTCCACCAGGGCCCGCAGCAGCCCCGGCTCCGGCACCACCCACAGGATGTGGCGCTGGCCGTCCGCTTCCGCCACGGCCACCGGCTCGTGCGCCCAGGCCCGCTCCAGCAGGGCGCCTACCTCCCCTTGGGGGTCATCATAGACCAGCCACAGGGGGCTCACGTTCATGTTGGTCGCCCGCAGCAGGGCCAGGCGCGACTGGATCGGGCCGGCGCGGGTATCCTCGTGGGGGAGCACCACCTGCTCCTCGCGGTCGTGCAGGCGCCCGGCCACCAGCAGGCTGCGGCGCGCCAGGGGCCGCGCGGCATGGGTGAACTCATGTGCGTACAGATAGATCGCCGGCCTGTCGTCACGGATCAGCACGCCTTCCTGCTGCCAGGCGCGCAGCGTCTCCGCGGCGCCCTTGTACCAGTTATCCGGCGCTGCGGGGTCCGGCGAGCCCAGGCCCAGCTCCAGCCGGATCACGTTATGCGGATCGCGCTCGTGGTACGCCCGCTGCGCCGCCGGCGAGATGACGTCGAATGGGGGGCAGATCACGGCGCCGGGATCGACGCG
The DNA here is from genome assembly GCA_034437795.1 of Chloroflexota bacterium. Taxonomy (GTDB): domain Bacteria; phylum Chloroflexota; class UBA11872; order UBA12225; family UBA12225; genus DAOTTI01. The sequence continues at coordinate 17,660 of DAOTTI010000187.1, forward strand.
CCGCGGATCGAAGCGAAGGCCACAGAACGGCCGGATGTCGGCCATGAGACGGTACTCCTGTCAGGGGTCCGGCACCGCGACGGTGAGGCGTGGAGCGAGCCATGGTGCTGAAGACGGTGCGGCTGGCCAGGCGGCCGTGGCGAGTCTACCAGAGCGGGGACGCCGGCCCGCCCGAAGACTGGGGCGCCATCGCCAGGATCTATGACCTGGAGCACCCGGCCTGCCGCGGCGCGGAGCTGGCCTTCTGGCACCAGATGGCCACCGAGACCGGCGGCCCGGTGCTCGAGCTGGCGGCCGGCAGCGGGCGCATCGCCATCGCCCTGGCCCGCAAGGGACACCACGTCACCGGCCTGGAGCTGGCGGCGGGCATGCTGGCCCGCGCCCGCGCGCGGACTGCCCGCCTGCCGCCGGCGGTGGCGGGCCGCCTGCAATGGGTGCAGGGGGACATGGCGCGCTTCACCATCCCCTGGGCGCAGTTCCGGCTGGTCTTCGTGGCCTATAACTCCTTCTGGCTGCTGACCGATCTGCGCGCCCAGCGGCGCTGCCTGGACTGCGTGCGGCGCCATCTGGCCCCCGGTGGCCGGCTGGTCCTGGACGTCTTTCCCCCCAACGACGACGACTACCAGGACGAGCGCGGCATCATCCAACTGGTGGCGGCCCCCTGGCGAGGCCGCCACCTGGTGCGGGTCAAGGACTATACCTACAACCCGCGCCGCCAGCTGGCCATCTCCGACGTGCGCTACTACACCGCCGGCCCGCAGGCCGGCCAGCCGGGGAGACTGCTGGCCACCTTCCGCTACTGCCTGCGCCTGGCCACGCCCCAGGAAATGCAGGCCCTCCTGGAGCAGGCCGGGTACCGCATCGAGGCCACCTACGGTACCTACCGGCGAGACCCGCTGGCACCCGACACGCCACGCGCCATCTTCGTGGCCGGCGTCGGGCCTTGAGCCTTGAGCTTGGTCCCTGGTCAGTCTTGCTCTACGAATGCGAGCCGGCGACCGCTGGGCCGGGGGCCAGGCCGGCCGGCGGCTGGGGCCGGTCGGCCGCATCCTGGCGCAGCCGTGGCAGGGAGACGTAGAAGGTGCTGCCGCGCCCGGGCTGGCTCTCCACCCAGATCTGGCCACCGTGGCGGGTCACGATCTCGCGGCTGATGTACAGCCCGAGCCCCATGCCAGACGCCTGGTGCGCACCGCTCTCCCGCGACCGGTAGAAGAGCGTGAAGACCTTGTCCAGCTCCTCGGGAGAGATGCCCACCCCCTGGTCCCGCACGCTGAGCTGCACCTGCTCCCCCTCCGGCCGCACTTCCACGTCAATGGGGCCTCCGGCGGGCGAGTACTTGATGGCGTTCCCGATGAGGTTGCTCAGCACCTGCTCCAGGTAGTCGCGGTCGCCCGACACCAGCGCCCCCTCACCGGACGAGGCGTCCAGCCGGATGTGGTGCTGGCTGGTCGTCAGCTGCATCCGCGCCGCCACGTCGGCCGTCAGCTGGGCAAGGTCCACCGGCGCCAGGCGCAGCTCCAGCTTGCCGGACTCGATGCGCGAGACGTCCAGCAGCTCGTCCACCAGCCGCGCCAGGTGGAAGGTCTGGCTGGTGATGGTCTCCAGCTGCTGGACCAGCGCCTCCTGCTCTTTGCGCCATTCGTCCGCGCGGGGCGGGCCGTGGTGCAGGCGCCGGCGGGCGCGGCGCAGGGCCAGCTGCAGGTAGCCGGAGATCGAGGTCAGGGGCGTCTTCAGCTCGTGGGACGCCATGGAGAGGAACTGTGACTTCAGGCGGTCCAGCTCCTGGAGCTGCTTGACGTGCTCCTGCGCCGCGGCGTGCAGCGCGCTGATCTCGTCGCGGGCGCGGGCCAGCTCCACCACCCGCTGGCGTAGCTCCTGCGTCGCCTGCTCCACCCGCTCCTGGAGCTGCTGGTTCATGGTGCGGATCGTCTCGTTGGCCGCTTCCAGCTCCCGCATGCGGGCAGCCAGCAGCTGCGTCAGCTGCCAGCGCTCCACGCCCCGGCGCACCGCGGCCTTGAGCTCCTCCACGTCGCACGGCTTGACCAGGTAGTCGTAGGCCCCCTCGCGCAGCGCCTGGATCGCGGAGTCCAGGCTGGCGTAGCCGGTCAGCATGATGCCGGGTGTCTCCGGCGACCGGCGCCGCAGCTCGGCCAGAATGACCAGCCCGTCCAGGTCGTCCAGGCGCAGGTCAGTCAGGACCAGGTCGAACGAATGGGCGCGCAGCAGCTCGAGCGCCTCCTTCCCCCGCCGCGCCGTCACCACCTCGTAGCCTTCCATCTCGAGGATGGCCTGCATCGTGACCAGCACGCCTTCCTCGTCGTCGACAAGCAGGATCCTACCGCTGGCCATCGGCGGGCGGCCCTCCCGTTGGGAGTGAGATGGTGAAGGTGGTCCCCTGGCCCGGCCGGCTGCGGACGCGGATCGTGCCCCCGTGGTTGCGGATGATCCCGTAAGAGACCCACAGGCCGAGGCCGGTTCCCTTCTGCTCCGCCTTGGTGGAGAAGAAGGGCTCAAAGATGTGCGGCAGGTGCTCCTCCGGAATGCCCACGCCCGTATCCCGAATGGTGATCTGCACCGTGCGCACGTCCGAGACGTCGGCGCCGTCGCCCGCGCGGGCGGCCCGCGTGCAGACGTAGATGGTCCCGCCCCCGGGCATGGCCTGCTGGGCGTTGAGCAGCAGATTGAGGATCACCTGCTTGAGCTGATCCCGCGATGCCATGACCGGCGGCAGCGGGCCAAAGTCGTTCTCCACCCGCACCCCGGCCTGGCGCAACGGCCCGCGCAGCAGCAGCTCGGCCTCCTCAATGAGCGCATTGATGCCGGTCGGCTGCATCGTGGTGACGGGGCGATAGAAGCCTAGCATGTCCCGCAGGATGCGCGACATACGCTCCGTCTCATTCTGGGCCAGCTGGAGGAAGCGGTAGTTGGGGTCGTGCTCGGGCGTGCGCTGCACCAGGAGGTAGAGCGCGTTCTTGATCACCTCCAGCGGGTTGTTGATCTCGTGCGCGATCGAGGCCGCCAGCCGGCCGGTGGCCGCCAGCTTCTCGGATTCGAACAGCGCCTGCTCCACCCGCGCCCGCTCCAGCTCCCGCAGGGGCGCCAGGTCCTGCATCACCGCCACGGTCGCCGCCACCGCGCCCACCGCGTCGCGCATCTCCGCAGCGGTCACCCACATGGCCAGCCCCTCCTCAGTCTCGGGATCGACCAGCGCCACCTCCCCGCTCTTGACCGGCCCGGGCTCGAGGCGGAGCTGGGAGAGGAACGAGGTAAAGCGCGTGTCGTTGCTCAGCGCGATCGCGGCCCGCCGGCTGCGCCCGCCCGACGGGGCGTCGTCCGGCGCCGGATGGAAGAGGCGGCTGGCCTGCCGGTTCATGCGGATGATCTGGTTATCGTTGTCCACCACGATGATCGGGTTGGGCACGGTCTCCAGGATCAGGTCCACCCGGTCCCGCTCCAGCCGGATCTCCTCCTCCTTGGCCTGCAGGCGCGCGGCGTGCTCCTTCAATTGCTCCGCGGCGTGGCGCAGGTCGGTCACGTCGCGCAGCACGGAGACGGTGCCCCGCATCCCCAGCCGGAAGTGGGTGGCCGGGTAGGAGATCACCTCGAACACCACCTCCGTGCCCTCGATGGGATCGACCAGCGTCAGCTCGGGGCGGCTGTGCGCCGTCCCCTGGTCGAGCGTCCAGGCCGAGAGCCACGCCGTAAAGAAGAAGTTGTTCATCTCGATGGCGTGACGCTTGCCTTCACTGTCCTCCGGCGCGGCGCGGAAGAACAGCTCGGCCCGCCGGTTCTGCTTGATGATCCGGTTCTCCGCGTCGGTGACGATCACCGGATCGTCGACCGCGTTGAGCATCAGCCACAGCCACTCGTTCTCGATGGCGTAGCGCTCGCTCGAGCTGCGCAGCAGCTCCACGTCGCCGGCGTGCGCCAGGGTGAACCCGGCCTGGGTGGCAAACGGCATCAGCCACTCGATGTCCTGATCCGTGATCGGCCGGTCTTCCTTGCTGAGCAGGATGACCCCCACAGCCGGCAGCTCGCGCCCCTGCCAGGAGACGGGCTGGCGGCTCACCGCCACGGCCGGCTCGTGGAGGCCCGGCACTCCACGGCGCAGCGGCACGACGACGAAGGACACCATCCCCAGTTCTTCGAGCAAGGCGCGGTCCGGTTCGGAGAGCCGCCCGTCGCGATAGATGTCATCGACCCGCTGGGGCATCCCATCCAGCAGCGTCGCTACCAGCGGGCTCTCGCGGGCAGCCAGCGACACCTCCAGCGACTCGGCGATGGCCTCCGGCACGTTCAGGCCGATCGTCCCCCGTAGCGTCCCGCGCTCCTGGTCGTAGAGCGCCACCAGCGCCCGCTGGTAGCCAAGCGCGCGCGACAGGCCGTCCAGCATCGGCACCAGGGAATGGCGCAGGTCGGCCGGCTCGCGCTGCGCTGGCGCGTGCTCGTAGAGGTGCAGCAGATCGCTCGCCACGAGCGTCACCTCCCTTGCCGTTGCTCCAGTGGCTGAGACCGCTTCACCAGCCCGTCTCCCCAGCATCGTCCTCATCCGCGCTCGGCCGGCCGCCCAGCCGGTCGCGCACCACCCTATTCCGCCCGGCGGGTGCGCGGGCGGGGCTCCACCGCCGGCTCAGCCTCCCGCGGGGCCGGCGTGACGAACTCCTCCGGGCCCGGGCCAAGCTCCTCGCGCGCAGGGGCCGGCACGGCGACGGGCGGCCGCGCGATCGGCGCCGTAATGCCCATGGCCTCAGCGTACCGCAAGTAGGTGTCGATGGACGCCACGACGACGCGGGCCTCCACCGTGATCAGATCGATCCCCACCAGGGAGACCCGCACCCAGGCGTCAATGACGATGCCCTTATCGAGCACTCGGTCCAGGACGTCGATCAGGCTTGTGCCGCCGCTCGGAACTCGTTCGATGGTCATGGTTGGTTCGTCCCCTGCCTTGTTCTCCGACGCTGCCTTGGGCCCGCGGTGCGCGCCGCACCGCTCCCCGCCTGGGGCGCCGCCAGTTGCTGTTCCAGTGCCGCCAGCCGGGCCTCCAGCCGCGCCATGGCGTCTTCCTCACGCGGCGTGCCGGCCGTGCCGGCGGGGAGCTCCCCAGCCGGCGCCGCCGGATGCACCAGCGTGTGATCGTATCGCCACCAGTTCAAACCGATCTGCTCCGCCTTGTCGATCGAGCAGACCAGCAGCCGGATGCGCACCGTCAGCAGCTCCACATTGGCCAGCGAGATCCTGATGTCACCGGCTACGACCAGCCCCTTGTCCAGTACCCGGTCAAGGATATCCACCAGATTGGTCGGAGCCGCTTGATAGGCGCTCACGACACCGCCTCCCACGCCATGTCTCGGCCTCGCCTCATACCACGCGCCCCAGCGGCCCCAGGTCAAGGGTCAGCTCGTGTGGTTGCAGACCGAATTGCGCCGCCATCTCCTGGACCTTCTCTTCCAGGCGCATCAGCGCCAGGCCGATGCGCTCCACCTGCTCGTCGGTCAGGCTCCCGCCTTCCATCCGCCGGATGGCCTGGTGCTCCAGTAATTGTCGCAGGAATTCCACCAGCGTGAGCACCAGCTTCGCCAGCCCCTGCTCCACCCCTGCCGGATCGAGCGCGATCCGCGGCGGC